>NZ_CP107533.1 GCF_025813715.1 Methylobacterium sp. FF17 | reverse complement strand
CAGAGCCTATTCCGGCATCAACGTCATGCTTCTATGGGCTGCCGGCATCGCGGCCGGCTACGCCACCCAGCGCTGGCTCACGTTTCGCCAGGCCCTCGGCCTCGGAGGCTGCGTGCGCCGGGGCGAGCGCGGCACTCCGGTCGTCTACGCCGACCGCTTCACCCCCGAGCAGGAGCGCGCGCGTGCCGCGCGGGAGGGTGAGGAGGCGCGCTCGATCGCCTTCCTGAAGCAGTACACGGTCTTCAACTGTGCGCAGTGCGACGGCCTGCCGGAGGAGCTCACCGTGCCCCCGCCGCCCCCGCGCGAGGACCTGATCGAGCCGCGCTTCCGCGCGCTGATGGAGGCCTCCGGCGTCACCATCCGCATCGGCGGCGACAGGGCCTTCTACCGCCCGGCCGACGACGTGGTCGTGCTGCCCCCGCCGGAGGCCTTCCACGAGCCGGTGAACTTCCACCGGACCGCGGCCCATGAGCTGGGCCACGCGAGTGGTCATTCCTCGCGCCTGAACCGGGAGATGAAGGGCCGGCACGGCAGCCCCTGCTACGCTCGGGAAGAACTCGTCGCGGAGATTTCCGCGGCCTTCGTCTGCGCCAGCCTCGGCATCGTGCCGACGGTGCGGCACGCCGACTACATCGGCTCCTGGCTCGAGGTCCTGCGCGAGGACGAGCGGGCGATCGTACGCGCCGCCTCGCACGCCAGCAAGGCCGCCGACTGGCTGCTCGCCCGCCTGCCCGACGGGGAGCCGTCCGCCTCGGCCGAGGACGGCGATGCCGCCTTGCCGGTGGCGGCCGTGGCGGAGGCGGCCTGATGCGCTTCCGCCCCTCGCCCCGCTCCGAACCCTACCGAGAGACCACGCGCAAGCGCGCGGCGTTCCTGCGCAAGCAGCGCCTGGAGCGCGAGGCCCTGCCGCTCTTCGCCGAGGCCATCGCGGCCCGCCAGCACGGCGTCGATGCGGAGATGGCCCGCCGCGCCGTCTGGTGGGGCGAGGCCGAGCGCGCGCGCCGCTCCCAGCGCGCCGCCGATTGGCGGCGGATGCGCGCCCGGCTGTTCACCTTCGACCCCGCGCTGCGCCGGACCATCCGCGCCCTGTGGCGGACCTGCCCCTATCCGGCCGATCCCCACAGCTTCGGCGATCTGCTGCACCAGATCGCCATCGGCCGGATCGACCCGCACCGGCCGCCGTGGATCTTCCACGCCCCGACGCAGGCGCGCACCACCCCGAACCCGGCCACCTTCGACGCCGCGTTCCGGCAGATCGGGAAGCGCGCGGTCGGCGGCGGCCCGAAGACCACGCCGGCCGACGAGCTGATCTTCTGCGGCAATCTCGGCGCGGGCATCCTGTTCCTCACCTCGCGCGTGCGGCTCGTCGAGCCGAACGAGAGCTTCTACACCTCCTCGAACCACCGGCTGCGCGACAGCCATGTCGGCCGCTCCGGACACTGGATCGACATCGAGGTGCGCGGGCCGTGCTCGGACGCGGACCTCGCTCTCATCGAGCGCCTGGCCCAGGCCGCCGACACCCGGCCGGTCGCGGTCCGGCGCATCGTCCCGTTCGGGGCTGGGACCGAGGCGAGGGCGGCGTCATGAGCGTCGCCCGCCCGGCTCCTCGTGCTCGCCTGCTCGGCAACCAGGCGATCCGATCCCGGTCTCACGGCAGACGCCCGCCGGCTTTCGTTCGAGCCCTGCTCCCGATGTCGTGTATCCTGTATTCGATCGACGCGGGTGACGCCGATGCGCTCATCATTTTGAACAGTTCCTGCCGCTTTGAGGAGAACGTCAGCAGAACATGGCCGGTATCCACCTATCGCAGGTCGAGATTGTATCGACTGGTCTCGGGTGTTGCGCGGCGGACACAGATTGTGACGGGGAGATTGTCTACGAGCGGCCTTAGTTCTTTCCTGAGACCAAGAACCACCTTGCGGCGCGCCTCTCCGACGAGAGGCGCGCCGATTGTTTTTCGGCCACGTGCCGCAGTCGCTCGCCTGTACCCGGCGGCGATCATCGGACCGAGGCCGTCAGCGCCACCGGTCGCTCGTCCCGACACCGATCTCCCGTCCGTCCAGGCGGGCCAGTTCGACCGCGACGCGCGTCCAGAAGCAGGTCCGCCGCCCGTCCGGACGCCGCGCCCGCTCCCGGGCCAGATAATAGGCATCGCCACCGTAGCGGGCGCGCATGATCCGGGCCCGCGCCCGCACGCGAGCCCAGCGGCGCGGATGACATTGCGGCCACATGGCGGTCCGAGAGGCTCAGGCGTCGAACTTCGGATGCGGCGGCATCCGGACGGTCGCGTCGTCCGGACGCCAGCCCAGGGCGGCGAGGATGGCACCGAGCAGATCCCTCGACCGGAGGAGGTCCCGGTCGATCGCCCGCCAGTCGTCCCAGGCCAGGGAGTCCAGATAGACGCCGCCCAACTCGTCGAGATCGCGCTTGCTGATCGGTCGAAACAGGTCCGCGTCGGGATCGCACGAGGCGCCCATCGGCCATCTCCCCGGAAGGCCCGTGTCTGCGGTACGCCCCCGCAAACGAGCCTCGACCATCCCAAGCCGGGGGGTGAGAAACCGCATCTAAACGGTCCCGTGACCTTTAGCACCGAGGCGCCTGGACATACGTCACAGGCCCCCGGCCGCATGGCCAGAGGATCTCGGCGCCGTCACGGCCGGCACCAAACCGTTAGATGAGAGGTTCTCACACCCCAGGGCAGCGCGTACCGCCCCATGGAGATCATAGGCGCTCGCTCTGCTTCGATCCAGCGTCTCAGCTCAGGAGAGGCAGAGGGTTCGGCGTCTCCGACGAGGGATCAGCAAGCTGAGAGAGAGGCTCTCAGCCCCTCCCGCTGGATTGAGCGCACATGACCGAGAGCCTGTCCTACACCCTGGCCCTCCACCTCGCGGTCCAGGAACCGGCCCGGGTGCTCGAGGCGGCCGCTCGCAAGATCTTCCGGCGCCGCGGCGCTTCGTCGGTCGTCGCAGCTCGGGCCCTGCTCGCCGGTGACGTGCCGAAGGCGCTCACGGTGCTGATCGAACTGCACGATCTCGCCTCGGCCGGTGCGGTGGTGCTGCAGATCCAGTCCGGATCGGGCGAGCCGATCCCGGCCATCCTCCCCCAGCCCGGCGCCTGACGCCGCCCATGCCGGCCCCCCTCGCGCCAGAGGGGGGCCCTTCGCCCGTGCAGGATCGCCGGCTCCCGGCGGATCCGCGGTGAAGGAACGAGCACCATGGGCGAGTACGTGATGACCACCGTGACCGTCGGCGGCCCTCTGCCGGGCCCGGACGCCGTCGCAGCGCTGATCGCGGCGGCGAGCGTGTATTTCGCCGAGGCCGACAGCCTCGTGCACGAGGCCCTGGCCGAGGGGACGAGCGTGACCTTCGAGGACGCGCAGGACTTCGGCCTGACGCCGAACCTCGACCGCTTCTGTCAGGCGCACGGGCTGTCCTACCAGCGCGCCTGGATCGCGCGGCCCGGCGTGTTCGAGGCGGGCGTGAAATTCTGGAAGCCGGACATGGGGAGCCCGGTGGAGGAGGCGGCCGACGACGGCGGCGAGCCGATGATCACCCTGGCGGCCCTCCGGTGCTGCGTGGACGCCGGGCAGACGCTCGCGGACGTCGTGATGCGGCTCGACGAGGCCGTGGCCACGGCCGTGCCGCCGCTGGCCCTGGTCGAGGCCGCCGGCGCCGGCCGGCCGGCCGCTGCCTGATCCGGCGTACTTCGATCCGTCAGCCCCCTTCCAGAGTCGGAGGGGGCTTCGCCTTTGAGGGCTTCGAGGTCGGACAGAGAACCCGGCCGCCCGAACCAGGGATGAATGGACCATGACCATGTGCGGCGCTGCCCTCCAGAGGAAGAGGCGGCGCTGCGCTGCGTGACGGATTTTCCAGTTCGAGAGAGGCTCTCGGCGTCCGTCGCGGAAGACATGACGATGGCCAACGCCCCCCAGAAGATCACCCTCGCCCCGGCCCGGCCGATCCCCTTCAACAAGCTCGTGTTGAGCCAGGCCAACGTCCGGCGCGTCAAGGCCGGCGCCTCGATCGAGGAACTGGCCGAGTCGATCGCCCGGCGTGGCCTGATCCAGAGCCTGCACGTGCGCCCGGTTCTCGACGCCGAGGACCGGGAGACCGGGATGTACGAGGTGCCGGCTGGCGGGCGCCGCTACCGGGCGCTGGAGCTGCTCGTGAAGCAGAAGCGCCTCAACAAGACCAGCCCGGTGCCCTGCATCGTGTCGGACCCGGCCGGCGGGATCCTGATCGACGAGATCTCGCTGGCCGAGAACGTCGAGCGCGCCCCGCTCCACCCGCTCGACCAGTTCCGTGCCTTCCAGGCCATGCGCGACAAGGGCATGAGCGAGGAGGCCACCGCCGCGGCGTTCTTCATCGACGTCAAGGTGGTCAAGCAACGCCTGCGCCTGGCCGAGGTCGCCCCCGCTCTCCTTGACGTCTACGCCGCCGACGGCATGACGCTGGAGATGCTGATGGCCTTCACCGTCACGCCGGATCACGCCCGCCAGGAGCAGGTCTGGGCGGCGGTGCAGAACTCCTGGCAGAAGGAGCCCTACCAGATCCGGCGCCTGCTGACCGAGAAGGCGGTGGCGGCCGGCGACAAGCGCGCCGCGTTCGTGGGCATCGAGGCGTATGAAGAGGCCGGCGGGATCGTCCTGCGCGACCTGTTCGAGGCCGACCGCGGCGGCTGGCTGCAGGACGTGGCGCTCCTCGACCGGCTCGTCGACGACAGGCTCAAGGCCGCGGCCGAGGCGATCGCGGGCGAGGGCTGGAAGTGGATCGAAGTGGCGATTGGCTTCCCCTACGGTCATCAGGCCGGCCTGCGCCTGGTCTACGGGGAGCCCGTCGCGTTGTCGGAGGAGGAGCGCGCGGCGATCGATGCGCTCACCGCCGAGCAGGAGCGCCTGATCGCCGAGCACGAAGCGGACGAGGAACTGCCGGAGGCGGTCGACGACCGGCTCGGCGAGATCGAGGCGGCGCTGGAGGAGCTCGGCGACCGCCCGCTGCGCTACGACCCGGCCGAGATCGCCCGCGCCGGCGCCTTCGTCAGCCTCGGCCATGACGGCCGGCTCCAGGTCCAGCGCGGCTACGTCCGGCCCGAGGACGAGGCGCCGGCCATGCCCGAGCCGCAGGACGGAAACGGCGAGGCGGGCGACGAGAGGGCGCGCGAGCCGGCGGGGCCCGGGCCCACGGCGATGCCGGCGGTGCAGCGGGCGATCATCCAGATCGGCGGAGCACCGGCCGCTCCCGAGCCGGAGGAGGAGGACGGCATCCGCCCGCTGTCCGATCGTCTGCTCTCCGAGCTGACGGCGCATCGCACCCTGGCGCTGCGCGACGCGGTGGCGAACGACCCGCAGGTCGCGCTGACGCTGCTGCTGCACAAGCTCGTGCTCGACACCTTCCACTTCCGCACCGGACAGGGCTGCCTTGAGGCCAGAGTCCGGGAAGTCCACCTCGCCATGCAGGCCGACGACCTGAAGGACAGCGCCTGCGCCCGCGCGGTCGCCGAGCGGCACGCCGCCTGGAAGGAAGAGCTGCCCGAGGACGACAATGCGGTCTGGGACTGGCTCGCGGCGCTCGACGAGGCCAGCCGCATGGCGCTGCTGGCGCACTGCGTCAGCTTCGGCGTGAACGCGCTGCACGAGAAGCCGAACCCCTACGGCGGCATGGGCGTGACCGAGCACGGGCTGCGGATGCGGCTCGCCCAGGCCGACCGGCTGGCACGGGCGACCGGCCTCGACATGGTGGCGGCGGGCTGGCGGCCAACGGTGGGCAACTATCTCGGCCGGGTGACCAAGGCGCGCATCCTGGAGGCGGTGCGCGAGGGCGCAGGCGCGGACAAGGCGCAGCTCGTCGACCACCTCAGGAAGGGCGAGATGGCCCGGGAGGCCGAGCGCCTGCTCGCCGAGACCGGCTGGCTGCCCGAGCCGCTGCGCCCCGCCGCGGACCTCGACGCTGCGGTGGAGGCGCCGGAGCAGGCCGCAGGTCCGGAGGAGGCCGAGGCGCTGCCGGCCTTCCTGTCGGGCGAGACCGGGGAAGCGGATCGCGGCGATGAGGCGGAAGCCTTCCGCATCGCGGCCGAGTGAGTGTCGGGCTCGGATGGGTGCGCGTCTCGGCCCGCACCCGTCCGGCCCCGTTCGCTTCCGCCCTCCCGCATGGCCGCGCCGCGGCCGGGGTCAACGGGCAAGCCGTTTCCGCGTCGCCCGGGGGCTCGCGTGACCCCGGCCGCTCGTTCGCGGTCGCCCGTCCGCTCCAGCGAGCGGGGACCGGGACGATGTGTCGAGTTCTGAACAAACGCCACACCGGCCTGCCGGCCCGGGCCATCTCCATCGGCCGAGGATCGAAGTGGGGGAATCCGTTCGTGATCGGCCGCGACGGCGACCGCGCGACGGTGATCGCGAGGTACGAGCGTTGGCTGGCTGACCAGCATCATCTGCTGCGGGCGCTCGACGAGCTGCGCGGGTGCGATCTCGTGTGCTGGTGCGCGCCGCTACCCTGCCACGGCGATCTCCTGATGCGCCTCGCCAACGCCAGCCGCGACGAACGCATCGCGTGGTGGCGCGACGTCAAGGCGGCCTGAACGCTGCGGTTCCTGGCGGGCGACGCCGACGGCGAGCCCGACCCGGCGCACGCGGCTCCGCTTCACCCCCGACCGTTGCTCATGTAGATTTTGCAATCTACATGTCTACATCAGGATTTCCAGCCGGAGGCCGGGATGCCGATCAACGTCAACAACCCCGAGGCCGATGCGCTGACGCGCAGGTTCGCCGAGCTTGCGGGGGTCGGGATCACCGAGGCGATCGTCATTGCCATGAGAGAGGCGATCGAGCGCCGACGCAACACCGAAACGCCGCGCGAGACGGCGGCGCGCCTTCGCGAGAAGCACGGTGTGGCGCTCGCCGAGGCTGCACGCGCGCCGCTGCCGCGCGAGGCCTTCGACGAGATGTGGGGGGAGCGCTGATGTTCGTCGATGCCTCGGCGATCGTCGCGCTCCTCTCGGACGAACCGGAGGCGGAGCGCGTGTCCGACGCCATCGCCGGCGCGGCCAAGCGGATGACCTCGCCGGTCGCCGTGCTCGAGGCGGCGCTGCCGCTGGCGCGTCAGGACAAGTTCGCGCTGCCGCTCGAGGCCGTCCAGCCGATCATCCTGGAGTTCCTCGAGGCACGTGGGATCGAGATCCGCGACCTGCCACCGGCCAAGCGCGCCACGACGCTCGCCCTGTCCGCCGCGCATCGCTACCGAGCCGGGCGCCGGGGCCTCAATCTCGGCGACTGCCTGCATTACGCCTCGGCGAAATACTACCGCGTGCCGATCCTGGCGACCGCCGACGAGTTTCGGCAGACCGACCTTGACACTGTTCCGTGACCATCAGGCCCCGTAAGCCGCTTCGGTCGCGCGCGGATCGGCGCCCTGGGCCGCAGCTTTGGCCGCGGCCCTGAGGGCATGATCCGACCGAGGCTTGGCCGTGCTGCGATCGTACTGCCCGAGCTTCGTCCGCCTGGCGAGGGCGGCGCGCTTGCGCGTGTAGAAGGCCGGGACCATCGGATAGTCCTTCGGCAGGCCCCACTTCTCCCGGTACGCCTCGGGCGTGAGGCCGCACTTCGTCAGATGGCGCTTGAGCATCCGATAGCGCTGGCCGTCCTCGAAGCTGACCAGGAAGTCGTCCCCGATCGAGTCGCGGATCTGCTGTCGCGTCGGCCGGCGGATCGCGCTCGGATCGTTCTCATGCCGGTGGAGCTGCCCGATCGCCTCCGCCACCGCGCGCAGGACCGCGACCAGGGCCTGCGGAGTCAGGGCGTTGCCGGCCAGATAGGCCTTCACGATCCTGGCCGTGAGGGTCACGACCCGATCGCCGTCGCTCGCCTGCGGCCGTTCCAACCGTCGAATCCTCCCGCCTCTTGCCGGGCCTTCCATGACTGAGATGACAGAGACCTTCGCTATGTCAATCGTCATAAGGTCTAAAACAGAACTCTCCCACGGGACCTGCGATGGCGCAGGGTCTGGCACGGCGCGTGCCAGTACATCCGTCCGCGGATAGAGAGGAAGAGGAGGCCGGCCGGCGGGCGAGCCGGCGGCAGGGCAGAGAGAACTTGCGGTCCGGCGTGAGCCCGACAGGAGGCCGCGCGTGAACATCTCCATCCTCGCCCAGCACGTCCAGGACAGCACCGCCCTCAGCCCAAGCCCGGCCCCGGCCGCGATCCTGCAGGCCGCCTCGCGCCTCGCCGATCAATTCGCGCAGGGCAGGGCGCTCGAGACGGGCGCCCTGCGCGGCGCCATGGAGGCCGCCTGCGGCGGCAGCGACGCCGACGGCCTCTGGCTGTGGAAGGACGCCTACGAGGCCGGCGAGGTCGCCCAGACCCTGTTCCTGCGCCGGTTCTGGCCGGCGATCCGGGCCAAGGCCGGGTCTCCGGCCGCGCGGCTGGCCATGCTCGGCCGGATCGCCGGCCTGCTGCCGACCCAGACCCGCCGCTCCGAGGAGAGCGAGGCGTTCCAGCAATTCTCGACCCCGCTGGAGATCGGCTACGTCGCCGCGCTCGCGGCCGGCCTGCGGCCGGGCGAGGCGCTGCTGGAGCCCTCGGCCGGCACCGGCCTGCTCGCGGTCCACGCCGAGCTCGCCGGCGCACGCCTCCACCTCAACGAACTGGCCCAGACCCGCGCGGGCCTGCTGCGGGCGCTGTACCCGGCCGGCGCCGTCACGCAGCTCGACGCGGCCCAGATCCACGACCGGCTCGACCCGGACGTGGTCCCCGACGTGGTGCTGATGAACCCGCCCTTCTCGGTCGCGGCGCATGTCGAGGGCCGCTACCGCGACGCCACCGCCGACCACCTGCGCGCGGCGCTGTCGCGCCTTGCCCCCGGAGGACGCCTGGTCGCCATCACCGGCGAGAGTTTCCGCCCCGATCGCCCGTCCAGCGCCGCCGCCTTCGCGGCGCTGGCTGAGCGGGGCGGGCGGCTGGTGTTCTCCGCCGGCCTGTCGGGCCGCGCCTATGCGAAGCACGGCACCACCGTCGACGTGCGCCTGTCGGTATTCGACCGTGCCCCGGCCGGTGAGGTGAGTGAGCCCACGGCGCCGCTCGGGCTGAGCCAGGATCCTGCCGCGCTGCTGGACGCGGTCCTGGCCGGTGTCCCGCCGCGCTTCGCGCCGGCCCCAGCTCCGGACCCCCGCCGCATCATCCCCGGCCTGTCCCGCCGTGTCGGACTCGCACCGCGCATGGTTGCCGTCCGCCCGTCCGCACCGCGATCAGCGCCCGCTGCGGCGGTGGCGGCCAAGAGCGCCGAGCCGATCGCCTACACGGTGATCGAGGCGCTGCCCGCCACGCTCGCGGCGGAGGCGGCGCTGTACGAGGACTATGCGCTGGAGACGCTGCGCATCGACGGCGGCCAGCCGCACCCGACCCCGCTCGTCCAGTCGACCGCGATGGCCTCGGTGCGCCTGCCCCGGCCGAGCCACGCCCCCCGCCTGCCGGCGTCGGTCGTCGAGACCGGCCTGCTCTCGGACTGCCAGATCGAGACGGTGATCTACGCCGGCGCCGCCCATGCTCGCCACCTGCCCGGCCACTGGACCGTCGACGAGACCGGCACCGTCCTCGCGGCCGCGGCCGCGGCCGCGGGTGCGGAGGGTGCGGTGCGCTTCCGCCAGGGCTTCTTCCTCGGCGACGGCACCGGCGCCGGCAAGGGCCGCCAGGTCGCCGGGATCATCCTCGACAACTGGCTCTCCGGCCGGCGCCGGGCGCTGTGGGTGTCGAAATCCGACGCGCTGCTGGAGGACGCCCAGCGCGACTGGCGCCATCTCGGCCGCGAGCCGCTCCAGATCGTGCCGCTCTCCCGCTTCGCCCCCGGCAAGCCGGTGACGCTCTCGGAAGGCATCCTGTTCACGACCTTCGCCACCCTGCGCGGGGCGGGCCGCAACGGTGCCGGCTCGCGCCTCGACCAGGTCTGCGATTGGCTCGGGCCGGACTTCGACGGCGTGATCGCCCTCGACGAGGCCCACCAGCTCGCCAACGCCGCCGCCGGCTCCGGGGACCGCGGCGTGGTCGAGGCCTCGCAGCAGGGCAAGGCGGGGCTGGCGCTCCAGTACCGCCTGCCCGACGCCCGGGTGCTCTACGTCAGCGCCACCGGAGCCGTCACGGTCGAGAAGCTGGCCTACGCCCACCGCCTCGGCCTGTGGGGCGGGGGCAGCTTCCCGTTCCCGACCCGATCCGATTTCGTGACCGCCATGCAGCAGGGCGGGCTCGCGGCGATGGAGGTTCTGGCCCGCGACCTGAAGGCGCTCGGCCTCTACACCGCCCGCTCGCTGTCCTATGCCGGCGTCGAGGTCGAGATGCTCGAGCACAGGCTGACCCCCGAGCAGACGGCGATCTATGATGCCTACGCCGACGCCTTCCAGGTGATCCACACCAACCTCGATGCGGCGCTCAAGGCCTCGGGCGTCACCGGCGCGTCCGGAACGCTGAACCGGGCGGCCAAGTCCGCGGCGCGCTCGGCCTTCGAGTCGAGCAAGCAGCGCTTCTTCAACCACCTGCTCACGGCGATGAAGTGCCCCTCCCTGATCGCGGCGGTCGAGGCCGGGATCGCGGAAGGCCACGCCGCCGTCGTCCAGATCGTCTCGACCGGCGAGGCGCTGATGGAGCGGCGCCTGGCCCAGATCCCCTCGGACGAATGGGGCGACCTTCAGGTCGACGTCACGCCGCGCGAGTACGTCATGGAGTACCTCGCCAGCGCCTTCCCGACCCAGCTCTACGAGCCCTACACCGACGAGGGCGGCACGATCCTGTCCCGGCCGGTCATCGACGCCGAGGGTCGGCCCGTGCAATGCCGCGAGGCGGTCGAGCGCCGCGACGCCCTGATCGAGCACCTGTGCGCCCTCGCCCCCGTGCAATCGGCGCTCGATCAGTTGGTGCAGCACTTCGGCACCGACGCCGTCGCCGAGGTGACCGGCCGCTCGCGCCGGATCGTGCGCCGGACGGGCAAGGACGGGGTCGACCGCCTCGTGCTCCAGAACCGGCCGGGTGCGGCCAATCTCAGCGAGACCCAGGCCTTCCAGGACGACGAGAAGCGGATCCTGGTGTTCTCCGATGCCGGCGGCACCGGGCGCAGCTACCATGCCGACCGGGGCGCGAAGAACCAGCGCCTGCGCGTCCACTACCTGCTGGAGGCCGGCTGGAAGGCCGACGCCGCGGTGCAGGGGTTGGGCCGCACCAACCGCACGAACCAGGCGCAGGCCCCGCTGTTCCGGCCGGTCACCACCGACGTGAAGGGCGAGAAGCGCTTCCTCTCCACCATCGCGCGCCGCCTCGACACGCTCGGGGCGATCACGCGGGGCCAGCGCCAGACCGGCGGCCAGGGCCTGTTCCGGCCCGAGGACAACCTGGAGGGACCCTACGCCGCCACGGCCCTGCGCCAGCTCTACTGGGCGATCGTGCGGGGCGAGATCGCCGGCTGCCCGCTCAAGGAATTCGAGGCGATGACCGGGCTGGCGCTCACCAGCGAGACCGGGGGCCTGCTCGACGAGCTGCCGCCGATCGGCCGCTTCCTCAACCGCGTCCTGGCGCTGCGCATCGCCGTCCAGAACCGCCTGTTCGAGGCGTTCGAGGAGCGCCTGGCCCTGGTGATCGAGGGCGCGATCAGCGCCGGGGTCTACGATGTCGGGGTCGAGGTGCTCACCGCCGAGTCGTTCACGGTCACCGACCGCGCGGTGGCCTACACCCATCCCCGCAGCGGCGCCCGCACACATCTCCTCACCATTGCCGAGCGGCGCCGGCTCAAGCCGCTCGACCTCGATGCCGCCCTCGACCTGATCGCGGAGGGCTATCAGCCGGTGGTCAACGCCAAGTCCGGCCGCCCGGCGCTCGCCGGTCGCGCGGCGAGCGAGACCCGGGAGGACGGCTCGGTGGTGGCGCGGGTGCGCCTGGTGCGTCCGCTCCAGCGCCAGATCCTCGACCGGGACCAGTTCGACCGCTCGCAGTTCAGGGAGGCCGGCGCGGCCGCGTTCCGGGCCGCCTGGAGCGGCGAACTCGCCAGCCTGCCCGAATTCGAGGAGCGCACCCTGCACGTCGTCACCGGCCTGCTCCTGCCGATCTGGGACCGGCTGCCGGGCATCGACATGCGTGTGTTCCGCCTCGTGACCGACGCGGGCGAGCGCATCGTCGGCCGCGTCGTCGAGCCCGAGGACCTGCCCGTCACCCGCGAGCGGCTCGGCCTCGGCGCCGGCACCGCCATGGCTCCGGCCGAGGCCTTCGCCGCCCTGCTCTCCGGCCGGGCCGGCCTGGAACTCACCGGCGGCCTGCAGGTCCGGCGCGTGCGGGTGATGGGCGAGGACCGGGTCGAGCTGATCGGGGCGAGCGACAGCGCCCGGGCTGGCCTGAAGGCGCTCGGGCTGTTCGCCGAGGTGATCGCTTGGCGCACCCGCCTGTTCATCCCCGCCGGGGAGCGCGGGCCGGCGATCCTGACGGCTCTGCTCGACCGTCATCCGCTGCTGCGTTGCACAAACGCCAAAGGCCACGCTTAATACCGCGACCGGACCGGGAGGCCACCATGTCGACCCTACCCCCCGCCGCGGAGATCGCCCGCCAGCTCGCCGAGAACGTCGAGGCTTTCTGCCGCCGCTACCTCTCCAACGGACATCGCTCCGGCCGGTACTGGTGCGTCGGCGACGTCCACAACACGCAAGGCGGGTCGCTCTACGTGCGCCTGACCGGTCCGGCCAGCGGCAAGGGCGCCCGCGGGCGGTGGCAGGATGCGGCCACGGCCGAGCACGGCGACCTGCTCGACCTGATCCGGATCCAGCGCGGCGACGGCTGGAAGGATGCTCTTGCCGAGGCGCGGGCGTTCCTGCGCCTGCCCCTGCCACCCGAGCCGGAGCGGACCCGCCCGCTTCCGGAGGCGCGCGATACGACCGAGTCGGCCCGGCGCCTGCTGCGCCACGGCCGGCTGCTCGCCGGCACGCCGGCGGCGGCCTACCTGCGCTCGCGCGGGCTCGAGCACGCGCTCAGTCTGGCTGCGCTCCGCTTCCACCCGCGCTGCCTGTACCGGGCGTCCCGCAAGGCCCCGGGCCCGGACACGTGGCATCCGGCCCTGCTGGCGACCGTCACCGACCTGTCGGGCGCCGTCACCGGCGTCGGCCGGACCTGGCTCGCCCCGGACGGGCGCGGCAAGGCGGATCTCCCCAAGCCCCGGCGGTCGCTCGGGAACCTGCTCGGCCACGGCGTGCGCTTTGGCGGAACCGTGCCTCACCTGCTGGTCGCGGGCGAGGGCACCGAGTCGGTGCTGTCGGTCCACAGGCTGATGCCGGACGTGCCGCACGTCGCGGCTCTTTCGGCCGGGCACCTCGGCGCCCTGATCCTTCCGCCCGGCCTGCGCCACCTCTACATCGCCCGCGACGCCGACGAGGCCGGCGGGCGAGGGGCGGGGATCCTGCGCCGCCGCGCCGAGGCCGAGGGGATCCTGGTGACCGAACTGATCCCGCGCGAGGACGACTTCAACCGCGACCTGTGCCACCTCGGCCCGCGCGATCTCGCCCTGCATCTGGCGCCGCAGCTCGACCCGAACGATGCGGTGGCGCACCTGCGCTTCGAGGAGGCGGCGGCGGCCTGAGCGGTCATGAGCCTTGGGGGCGAGCGGCGGGCTGCCCCGGGCCGTGAGAGGACCTGCGTCCACGGCCTTCTTCAGAGGGCGACTTGTGCCGGGCCGGGGACCTTGGGCGCAATGGCCCCGGCCGACGATTTTCCGCCGCCGCCTGACGGCGGCTTTGCATCGCGAGGCAAAATCGACGGCCAGGGGCCGTCCTCCGCTTTGCTCCGGCCCGCGCGAGCCGCATCGCTTGGCGTGCGATGCGGATGCCGCGCAGGTGCGCCAGGCCCCCGGGCCCGGCCTTGGGTCGCCAGGAAGGCCGCGATGGACGCGGTCACCCCGGACCCGAAGGAGCCTTCAGATGCTCGACCACGCGATCCACGACCGCGACGAGGACCTGCCCGCCGATCCCACCCTGCTGGAGGAGCTGGCGGTCACCGGCTACCGCCCGTTCGAGGAGCATGACGATCCCCGGCCGCTCCCGGCCAAGGGCGCGATGGATCAGGCCCTGCGCGGGGCGATGTCCGGGCTCGAGCAGGCCTTTGCCGGCACCCGCCTGGAGGACGACCTCGAGGACGTGTTGTGGGCCTTCGTCAACGTCTTCCACCGCCGCGTCGAGCAGGTCGAGCGCAAGCTCGACGAGAACGAGCAGGCGCAGAGGGCGAGCCAGCGCGAGCAGGACGGCAGCGAGGTGCTCTCCGTCGAGCTCGAACGCCTGACCGCCCTCGGGCTGACGCTGTCGGAGCGCCGCAACGCCTTCGAGTACGCCCGCGACGCCGCCGCCCATCTCTTCACTCGCACCACCAAGTCGCTGTGGCGCCCGCACTCGGGCTCGCGGGTCAACCACGCCACCATGACCGCGGCAATGATCGACTCGCGCGACTACATCAGCGCCCGGCGCCGGGCGGAGACCGAGATCCACCTTCCTCAGGGCACCCGGATCGCGTTCACGGGCGGCAAGCAGTACCAGGACGTCACGGTGATCTGGGATACCCTCGACCGGGTGCGCGCCAAGCACCCCGACATGGTCCTGCTGCACGGTGGTGGCGAGGGCGCCGAGCTGATCGCGGCGAAATGGGCTGCGAACCGCAAGGTCGCCCAGGTGGTGTTCCGCCCCGACTGGAAGCGCCACAGCAAGGCGGCGCCGTTCCGCCGCAACGACGCGATCCTGGAGCAGATGCCGATCGGGGTCGTCCACTTCCCCGGCGGTGGCATCTCCGACAACCTCGCCGACAAGGCGCTGACCAAGGGCATTCCCGTGCGGCGGGGCGTGAAGGCCAGCGCTTAGGCGCCGGCTTCCTCAACGTCCCGACGCGAGGGGCCGATGTCGACCCCGTGTGGACCTTCACGAAGTCCGCTTCACGGCATTCGCAATGCCGGTCCTCTATAGATGGTGCGCTTGAAAAAGTTCGTTTTGGATGGTCCTTGTTGACACCCAAAACAGACTGCATGCCATGGTGCACTAGGGGTGCGCCCCATTCAGATCGGTGCTCCCGGCCGCTTGTGAGCCTGCCGGGCCGTCGTCGGCTCAGTCTTGGCAGTTCGACGGCGACCGTTCCGTTGGTCGAACACGGCGCCGAGGGGCCGGACCGAGAGGGTGCAGCACTTCAGGCCGTTTGCATGAACAGGGGGATGGCGGCCACGATCATCAGCACCGCCGTGAGGCCGTGTATGCCGAAAGCTCTCCAGGTCGAGCCTTTCGCGGCTAATATCAGTGACATGTCGCCGACAGGGATCAGTGCCTCGATCAGCAGGGCGAGGCCGACCACGCGCGGCGGCCCCCACGCCATCAAGGCCAGCACGACCAGTCCTGAAGAGATGTCGCGCACGCCCTTGAGGCGAAGCCACCATGCGACATTCGCCCCTTCTTCGGGAAGCGGGAGGCCGAAACTCCGCGTCGCTGCTCTTGGGTTTGCAAGGTACAGGATGCCGAGCGCGATGATCCCCAGTGCCACCAGCAGCGCCACTGCCATCGAGAACCAGTACATTTGCATCTCTCGGTTGGCCAAAGCTGGGTACGATACGATCCTCCCTGATTGATGGTCGTTCCGGGAAAGCCGACGCCACCTCATCGATGGCAGCTATCGCGAGTTGTCATCCTAGCATCGGCCGGACCGCTCATCCACCCACCGCGGACACGATCCGGGATTGGATGCCGATCGGATCGTGCACTGACCCGACGGCCGCATCAGCCACAACCTCGTCGGCAAGGCGTGGGCATTCTCGTCCGGCGGGGCGTTGAGCCCGGCGCTCAGGCGTCGGACCTCCCCTGCCCTCATTGCCTGAAACAGCTAATTCAGCTACTTCATGGAGAGCGGAGGAGGCAGCGATGGCGAGTTTCACCCTGACGGATCTCGGCAACAAATCCGGCGAGGTGGTCGAGGCGGCGTTCCGCGGCCCCGTGGACATCACCAAGCGCGGAAAGCGCAAGTTCGTTCTGCTGACGGCCGAGCAGTTCGACCGTCTCACCGGCGGCGGCACCCAGCGCGCGCACCGTGCCGAGGACCTGACGGGTCCGGAGCGCGACGAGATCCTGGCCGGGCTCGATGCCGTCGCGCAGGACGACGGGCGGGATGACTGAGCCGCAGCACGGCGAGATCATCCTCTACTCCTACCTGTGGGCGCGGGAGTACGATCGGGGCGAGGAGGCCGGGCGCAAGGCACGTCCGACCTGCGTCATGCTCATCGTCGCCGGCAAGGACGGGCGCCAGAAGCCCCTCCTGTTTCCGATCACCAGCCAGCCACCGGGCTCGTCCGCCCACGTCGTCGAGGTGCCGGAGACCGAGGCCCGCCGTGCGAAGCTCTACACCCCGGCCTGGGTCATCGTGGACGAGTTCAACACCGACGACCTCGCCGCGTCCTGGGCGCTCGAGGACGCCAAGCCGCTCGGCCGGTTCTCGCGGAAATTCATGTCCCGGATCGCAGCGGCTGCCGCTGCGGCCATCAGAGCCGGCAAGGCTCGCAGCGTACCGAGACGGTAGCAAGCGCCATCGCACCGCTCACGCTTGGATAATCGTGACCGTCGGCTTCCCCATTGCCAAGGCGTTACGCCTCTCCGGGACCAGGGTGCCAGGCGGCCTCCCACGAGGCGGCAGCGTGCCGCCTGTAGGCCTGCTGGAACGCCGCCTGGACGCGTGGATCCGCGATCAGATCCGCCACGACGCCGGCGATCCGATCGTAGTCGCTGCGGAGGATCCGGACCTCGACCGCCTTGTCGCGATAGACGACGCGCCGATCGGCGTCCTCCCCGACCTCATCCAGTGCGAAGCCGTAACGGTGGCAGGACACCCGCTCCATATCCTGCAACTGGAAGGCCGCCACCAGGTCGGCCACGTCCTCGACCCCGTTGGCGACGATCGTCGCGAAGCCGACATCGAGCGAGAGGCGGAAGTCGATCGGTTCGGACACCTCGAAGCGGAGCGTGGTGCCGGCCTCGAACACGAGCCTCATCGGGGTTCGCGCCCCGTCGGACGCCGACGGGGGGCTGAGTTCCGTGGCGACCATGGGGGGCCTCCATGCAGATCCGGAGCGCGGTGTGAAGGGCGACCTGGCATCGCGGGACGGTTGAACCCCCTGGCCCGGCCGGGAGGCACGTCGCGCTGCTCCCACAGACCCGGAAGGGCATTCGTCCCGAGGCCCTCGGCGGCCCCAGGGTTCGGATCGAGGTAAGTAGAGGCTGGAACCCCGAGCAGCGCGGCGATCCGGTCGAGGGTGCCGGTGCTGATCGTGTCGGGGCTGGCGAGGGGCCGGCGCGGCCGAAGAGACATGGCTGCCCCGGAGTTGGGCCGATTGTCCTTGGGGTAGCATACCCGTTCAGGTCGGTCAGCACGGAAGCGGTGCCGACCGGCGCCAGGACGAGGCGGCCCTCCCCATGAGGAGGTGCCCCACGTGGCCAGGGGTGAGGCTGGAACCGCCCCGCGTGGGCGCCATCGGGAGGAGGCGGCGCGCGTTGGGGGGCGTCCTCCCGAGCCATTCTGGAGCAGCGGCGAGCGTGGGAAGCGGCCACCTCGCCAAGTCCGGCAAGCACGGTGGCCGGCCGACCCGACCATGCGGAAACGTCGGTGAGCCGCGGCGCCGACGTTCGCCACAGCGTCGGACCGTCCCAACACGATGGCGACAAGGGAACAGACGCCGTCACCGCCCGCAACCGTCCGGCCAGACGATTTTCCCCTGGCGCTGCGCGCCATTCCTCGCGGGACAAAATCGCCCGTCCGGCCGGTCCTCCGCTGCGCTCCGGCCCCTTCGGGGTGCGGGCGGCGCCGTCGCCTGTTTGGGGGGTCGCATCGCGCCGGGACGGTCCCGAGCGCCAGGGACACCCCACCGATGCCGCGCCCCACCTCGAGCCTCCCCGCCCACGCCCGCTTCGCCCTCATGACCCACGTCGCGGAACTCCAGGCCGAGCTGGCCTCGGTCTCCTGCCCGCGCGAGCGGCGCACCATCGCGGCCGAGCTGAAGGCCGCCCAGGCCGAGGTCGCCAAGCTCTCCACGGAGGGCTGAGCCCCCTCCCCCAGGGCCGCCACCGGCGGTCCTCGATCCCGTCGATCGGGGCGGGGCATCACCCTGGTTCGTGCCGCGCGGCGCGACCTTCAATTCCAGGTTTCCCGATCGGTCTCCAGCCTGCGGCAACCACCCGTGCGGGCGGCCGCCGAACCTGCGCGACGGACGGGCTTCGCCGCAGCTCACGCGGCGGCGAGCGGCCGTCAGGCCGCCTCCCTTTCTTTCGCCCCGTCCTCGCTTTCGGCATCGGTTTCGTCCTGCGCGTCGCGCGTATGGAAGCGGTTCGCCCCGACCAGCTTCCTCATGTCGGCGCGACGGAAATAGATCGCCCGCCCGCAACGGATCGGCTCGACGCCACCGACCAGCAGGATCTGCTCGTCGCGGCGCATCGTGATGATCTCGTCGGGCATGATCAACGCGCGCCGCTGCAGGCTGGTCGAGGCCGACAGGCTCACCCCGCCCGAGCCCTTGCCCCCGGTACGGGCCTGCTGGCTATAGGAGATGAGTTCCTGCGTGTAGTACCCGCAGCGCTCGGACAGCCATTTGGCGGTATCGACGTCGGTGATCGCGGAGAAGCTCTGCCAAGCGGTCGACTCGAACCAAGCGGACACGGCGTCCTTGTCGCCGCCCCATTGCTGTCGCAGCTGACCGAGCGATTGGTACACCATCACGAGCGTGATGCCGTATTTGCGGCCGGCGTCGCGCGCGACCTCGATCAGGCTCATGTTGCCGAGCCGCGCCGCCTCGTCGAGGAGGAAGGCGACCCGATCCTTGATCTCGCCATTGGCGTGATAGAGCGCGTTCATCAGCCCGCCGATGATGACCCGCGCCAAGCCCGCAAAATTCTGCAGCGTCTGCAGATCGATCGCGATGAACACGTCGATATCGTCGTCGACGAGGTCGAGGCTGGAGAAGTCTCCCTCCGACACGATCGCGGCGTATTCCTTGAACGACAGCCAGTTGGTCAGGTCCGCGGCCGTAGCGTAGACGCCCGAGAACGTCTGCGGCGTCATGCTCTTGAACGGCCCGAGTGCGAGCTTGGCGAACGAGCCGTCGTCCTCGGCCCGCAGGATCTTGCTCAGCCGCTCCAGGAAGTCCGGCTCGGGCTCGGAGATCAGCTCGCGCAGGGTACGCAGGGTGCGCGGCTTCTCGTCGAACGACCGGTTGAGGCAGATGTAGGCGAGGACACCGCGCAGGAGCTGCAAGGCCGAGTTGCGGAAGAAGTCCTTCGGGTCGTCTCTCTTCACCGGTCCGGTGGCGATCCAGCCGACCACGGCCGAGATGTCATTCTCGGCGGAATTCTCGCCCCGGCCGATCCAGTCGAGCACGTTGAACCCGCTCATCGTGTTCTTCGGCGTGATGCAATGAACGCGGCGAATGACATCCGCTCCGCGGAGGTTTTCCCGATACTCCGCGAGCATCGGGTGCAACTCGGTCGAGGGGTCGAGCACCACCGCGTTGCCGGGCCAGGACAGCAGCATCGGGATCACCGTGCCGGTGGTCTTGAAGCCGCCTGATCCGCTGAACACCAGGCCGTGGGTCGAGCCGATATCGCAGTTGAAGCCCATCATCGGCATCCGGCCTCCCGAGCCCCAGGTCCTGGGATCGTTCGGCTTGAACACGCGCGAGGTGCTCTTCGAGTCGAGATCGGGGCGATACCGCTCGCCCAGCACCAGGGCACCATCCTCGGGAAACAGCTCGCCGGCGAGCTTCATCGTCGCCCATTCCGCGTCGCCATAGGCCGCGGACTTCGAGCGGATCGGCCTGTTGTAGCCGCGCGTGGTCCTCTTAACCCGGACAAGCGAAACCAGCGGCGTGATGAACGCCACGAAGCCCGCGAAACACACCGCGCAGAACAATGGAATGTCGGCCTGCCGCAGGAGCCGCTGCGCGTCGGCGCCAGGGTTCTGAGCGACCAGACGGGCGTACTCGTCCCGCACCGTCCAGGCGCACAGGCCGATCAGGAACAGGGATGCGCAGGCGGCGACCACACGGCCGCTGTCGCCCGGCCGCGTCAGGCCGGCGGCGGCAAACAGGACGAGAGCGGGCAACGCCACCGCGGCGACGCGCATGGCGTGGAGCATCATCGAGTGCCCCGGCTCCACGACGTAGACCGCCCCGACGAGCGGCGCGAGGAACAGGCCGATCCCGAGATGCAGCGCGAGCCCGATTGCGACGGTGAAGGCGCCGTAGACCCACTTCATGTCTTGAACTCCTTGTCCCCTCGCCGGGCGAACTGCTCGACGATGTCGGGGTCGCGCATGCGCTCGCGACCCTCGATCAGGAGGCCGAGCAGGACGTTGCTCGGCAGTTCGGCGAGGCCGGCCTTGATCACCAGGCCGCCGAGCTGGATCTTGCGGTAGGCGTCGGCGCGACGCTCCTCATGCCGCTTGGTCACCAGCTCTCTCTGCAGCTTGCCCAGCGCCTCGATGTCCCTTTGCCTTTGGCTCCGCCACCTCCGTCTTTGGCGCACGAAATCGGCCGACGATCGCCTCCAGCTCGCGGATCAGGTCCTCGTCCGAGATCTCGATCGAGCCGATGCCGGCCTTGATCGCGAGGTTTCCGATGCGTTCGGCCTCGGCCTTGTCATGGGCCTTCAGCTTGGATTGCAGAGCCTCGATCTCCTTGAGGATCGTCTCGCGCGACTTGGATCTCGCCATGGATACCGTCTTCCCTCTCCGTTGCGGTGGCGAGGGGTAACACCGGCACGCGGAGGAGAGAACGCCGCGTCAAGGTCGTAGCGCGCCGTTCGAGGACGGGAAGCCTCGTCCGTGGTTCTGGTGTCACACCCCCCGCTGCCGATCCCCGTGTCGGGTGAAGGTTGGTCCCTCCCCCACCAAGCTCTCCCTCCCGGCGTCGGCACCTCCCGGTCCACGGCCTCTCCCTCGGGCGGCGAAGCGCAGGTCCCGCCTCCACGCGGCATGGCGGGAATGCTGCTCGCGCTGGCCGGCTCACGCCGGGCGGAAGGATCAGCCCCGAAGGGGCCTTTTTGAGCCGGAGCTACGGCGCGCAGCGCCTCCGCAAAGTCGCCTGAGTTTCACGAAGGGGCGCACTTATGGGGAAATTGGCATTTCCCTGGAGTTCGTGCTAACGGCCAAGCTCGGGGTTCGCGCGCTTGGCCATCTACCACCTCTCCGCTCAAGTGATCAGCAGCGGCGCCGGCCAGAGCGCCGTCGCCTCGGCCGCCTATCGGCGCGCTACCACCATGACCCGGGAGAGCAATGGCAAGGTCATCTCCTACGAGGGCAAGCAGAATGTCACCCACACCGAACTGAGCCTTCCGCGTGAGGTCCCGGCCTGGTTCCGCACCGCCATCGACGGGCGCAGCGAGAACGGCGCCTCGGCGTATCTGTGGAACGCGGTCGAGCGGAAAGAGGGTCTGAAGGGCACCGGCTTCGCGATGGAGATGAACATCGCGCTGCCGGTCGAGCTGACGCCGGAGCAGAACGTGGCGCTCGCCCGCGACTGGGTCGAGGCCGCGATCACGGCCAACGGCATGGTCGCCGACTGGGCCCTGCACGATGCGCCGGGCAACCCGCACATCCACGTCATGGTCCCGCTGCGCAAGCTGACCGAGGACGGCTTCTCGGCCAAGTTCGACTTCGCCCGCGATCGTGACGGCAACATCCTGTACCGGGACGACGGCAAGCCCCGCTACGAGCGGCTCGCCGGGCCGATGAAGCACCTCGTGGACTGGCGCCGCTCGTGGGGCGAGACGGCGAACCTCCACCTCGCCGCGGCCGGGCTCGACCGTCGGATCGACCACCGCTCGCACGTCGAGGCCGGCATCCGCATCGAGCCGACCGAGCACATCGGCGTCCACGCCGTGAACATGGCCGCGCTCGGCAAGGTGTCCGACCGGGTCGAGGCGGAGAAGCAGAAGCGCATCCGGAATGCCCAAGCCATCATCGACGATCCCTCGACCCTGCTGCCGATCCTGACCCGCGAGAAGAGCGTGTTCGACGAGCGCGACATCGCCAAGGCGGTGTTCCGCTACATCGACGATCCGGTCGCCTTCGACGCGGTCCGTCTCAGGCTCGGCCAATCCCCGGATCTGGTCGCGGTCGCCGAGGAGGTGTTCGACCCGGAGAGCGGCCGGGTGGTGTCGCCGGCCCGCTGGACCACGCGAGCGCTGCTGCGGTCCGAAGTGGCGATGCAGGCCGCCACCGGCCGGCTCTATGCCGATGCAGGCCACCGTGTCCCGGAGCGCGCGATGGAGCGCGCCTTCGCGGCTCGGCCGGAACTGTCCGAGGAGCAGCGCGAGGCGGTCCGCCACGTCACGACGCCGGACCGGATCGCGGCCGTGGTCGGCTTCGCCGGTGCGGGCAAATCGACCATGCTCGGGGTGGCGCGGGCCGCCTGGGTCGGCGCCGGCCACCGCGTCGTCGGCGGAGCCCTGGCCGGCAAGGCGGCGGAGGGACTGGAGCGCAGCGCCGGCATTGCGAGCCGCACGCTGGCCTCGTGGGAACTGGCCTGGAAGAACGACCGCGATCTGCTGAAGCCCGGCGACGTCTTCGTGCTCGACGAGGCCGGCATGGTCGCCTCCGAGCAGCTCTCGCGGATCGTCCAGGAGGTCGAGCGGCGAGGCGCCAAATTGGTGTTGGTGGGCGACGCCATGCAGCTTCAGCCGATCGAGGCCGGCGCCGGCTTCCGGGCGATCACCGAGACGATCGGCTATGCCGAATTGTCCGAGATCTGGCGCCAAGCCAACCCGGCGATGCGGCGGGCAAGCGTGGCCTTAGCCCGCGGCGAGGTGGCAGTGGCGCTTGGGGTCTATCGCGAGGCCGACATGGTCCGCTTCGCCCCCGACCGCGAAGCGGCGCGCGCGGCGCTGATCGCGGCCTGGAAACCGGATTACCTTGGCCGGAAGCCGGACGGGCGGGCGACCGAGACGCTGATCCTGGCCCAGACCAACGCCGACGTTCTTGCCCTCAATGCCATGGCCCGGTCGGTCTTGCAGGCCGACGGGATGCTAGCCGACGAGGCTCGGTTCGTCACAGCCCGCGGCGAGCGGATGTTCGCCCCCGGGGACCGGGTGCTGTTCCTGGAGAACGACCGCTCGCTGGGCGTGAAGAACGGCATGCTGGCCACCGTCGAAGCGGCGTCCAGCGGCCGGCTCATGGTCAGGCTCGATCGGGATGGAGCTGCCGACGGCGAGCGGCTCGAGGTGCGGGCCGAGGCCTACCGCAACCTCGATCACGGCTACGCCGCGACCGTGCACAAAGCCCAAGGCGCGACCCTCGACCGGGTGCATGTTCTGGCCACGCCCGGGATGGACCGGCACCTCGCCTACGTGGCGATGACGCGCCACCGGCATACGGTGGTGCTGCACGGCGCGCACGCCGACTTCGTTCCGGACTGGCGCCGGGCGAAGCTCGGCGTTGCCCCGGCGTCGTCCGCGCTCGACACGGTTGCCCTGGAGGGCTTGGCGCGGCGCCTGTCGCGGGACGGGTCGAAAGCCTCGACGCTGGATCATGCCGGCGAGGCCGCATTCCGCGAGTCCGCGGTGTCGTTGACCCAGCCTCCGGAGGTGATGGACGGCGAGGCGATCCGGGATCGCGCGAGCGCGATGCCGTTGCTCGATGCCGGCCGAGCGGCGGTCGGGATCGCGGCTCTGGCGAACCGGCTCGAGGCTGAAACGTCGGCCAGTGAGACTTCGGGATACGCGGCCGAGCTCGACGAGTCGGCGAACGCGCCCACCATCGACGGGTCCGTATCCCCGGCCCTGGCAGCGATCGAGGCCGCCCTGACGCGGCTGGAACGGGCCGAGACCGAGATCGCCGACCGCGTGCGGCCGGCAGATTTGCGGGCGCTCGCCTCGGCCTTCGCCGAGCGGCGCGGCCTCAATGGTCACGCCGCCCTCGCCCCAGCGCTGGTGCGGCGTGCGCGGTCGATGATCCGCAAGGCGGAAGGTCGCTGGCGCCGGCTGTACGGCCTCGCGGCACGCCTCACCATGGCCTGGAAGACCCTGGCCGCGGCCCGTCCGGCCAGCGCCGTGAATGCCGCATCGGAGGCCACCGCCACCCCGGGCACACCGGCACCGCTCAAACCGTTCCTCGCCTCCGTCCCCCTCGACGAGAAGACCATCCGGCAAGCTCTCTACGACCGCGTCGATCCGAAGACGCATCTGAAGCTGATGCTGGATGCGCTGCGGCGCCGCCTGACGACGGCGGTCGTGAACCCTGGTCCGCTCTACAAGGCGATCTTCACCGAGCTGCGCCAGCCCTGGGAGGTCTATTCCGCGCGGGTCGAGGCCCTGCTGTCCGATCCCGAACCGCATGGGGGCTTGCGCGGGCGCAAGGGCTGGTTCGTCCCGAAGGCGGACAAGGATGAGCGGGCGAAAGCCGAGGCTGCCTTCGCGCAAGCCTTGACGGCGGCCAACAATCTTAAGGGCCAGTTCGAGACTTCGGCCGAGAAGGGCCGCGCGGCGGAGATGCAGTACCGCAAGCGCCTGCTGATCGAGGTGCCGGGCGTGTCCCCGATCGCCGCCGCCGCGCTGGCCAAGGTCGGCCGCATGCCGGCGACGAAAGCGCTCGACGACGCGGTCGTGGACGCCGTCGCGACCCCCGAGCTGCGGGCGGAAGTGCTCGCCTTCGCCGAGGCCGTCGGGCGCCGGTTCGGCGCGAATGGCGCGATCGGCCATTCGCCGGCCGAGGGCCTCGGCCCGGATCAGTGGCTCACGCCCGAGGAGCGCGAGATCCTGAGCGGCGGCGGGTACGTCGCCTCCTACGTCAAGGACGGCACCCTGGACGAACTCGTCCTTCGGGCGCAGCTCCAGCAGCAGACCCTGGACCAGCGCCAGGATCTCGACAGGGGGCAGGATCTCGGCCCCTCGCTGTGATGCGGACGCCACGGTGATCGTATTGGCGCCGCAGCGACGATGGGTAAGGGTAGGAGAGAGGACACCTTGGAGTTGGGCCGTCGCAGGACGGATCGAGAGGATTGCCCGGAGCCGGATGCGGCCGGGCTCATCAGAGGGGACGACACCCATGAGCTATCGCGACCTGCCGGCGCTCGTGACCCGGCGCGAGGAGGCCGTGACCCTGCTCGAGGCCATCGCCGCGGGCGTCGAGGAGAGCGAGTTCGCGCCCTTCGTCGGCGCGATGACGACCGTCGAGGCCGAGCAGGCGCTGGCGATCATGCGTGGATCCGGCAACGAGATGAGCCTGCGCACCCAGTTGGGCGCGTTGCTCGCCGAGGCCGGGCTGGTGACCAACGACGAGGTGTTCGCCGCGCTCGACGCGCGCCGGGCGCTTGGCCGGGGAGAGGCGGCATGAGCGCGGACCCTTACGTCTACGAGGACAGCGACGTCCTGAGGAACCGGGCGCACATCCGGGATCCGGAGGCCCTGGCCGAACGCGAGCAGATCGTCTCGTTCCGGGCGCTGGTCCAGATGCAGAAGGAGCCCGTGCTCGGCCAGTTCGACCAGGCGCACTTCGCCGCCGTGCACAAGCGGCTGTTCGGCCAGATCTACCCGTGGGCGGGCGAGACCCGCACCGTCGAGCTGTGGAAGCCGGAGATCGTCCTCAACGGCCGCAGCGTCGCCTACAGCCCGCCGACCGTGATCGAGCAGCATATGCGGACCGCCCTTGCCAGCCTGAAGCGGGAGGAGCCGGGAAACCTCAAGGAGAGCCGGCCCGCGATCCGTTTCGCCCAGACCATGGCGGCGCTCTGGCAGGCTCACCCGTTCCGGGAGGGCAACACCCGCACCCTTCTGGCGTTCATGGAGCAGTACGCCCGCCACCACAAACAGCCCCTCGACCAGGCCCTCATCAACCGGGTGCCGAGCGAGACCCGCGACGCCCTGGTGCTCGCCACCCGCGGCCAGATCCGGCCCCTCTCCGAGATGGTCCGCAATGCGAGGTACTCGGAGGAGCAGCGCGCCCACCCGGTGCTCGGGCGCCTCTCGGCCGAGGCGTTCGAGGCGACACGCCTGATGGGCGCTCCGCGCATCGTCCTGCCGGAGCCGGGAACCCAGGTCCGCGGGCAGGTGGTCGCGACGAGCTACCACCACGCCCTCGTGCGCGAGGCGCGTCAGATCTCGGCGGTGCCGCTGCACGCCTTCCACGCCATGCCGCAGAACAACCAGCGCGTCGACGTGCGCGTGCTGGCCGAGGGCGAGCGCCTCGATCGCAGTGGGCCGCGCGAGGAAGCGGTGCGCAGCCAGGTCACCGGGCGCGTCCTGATCCCGGCGACCTACCTGCTGCTCGCCGGCCAGGGACCGGAGGATGCGGCGCGCAACCGGATCGAGATCCCCGGTCCGAGCGAGGCCCTGGCCGAAGCCCTGCAGACCCGTGCGCCCAGGGAGATCGCCGCCGAGCCACGGCTGGTCGCCGAGGTGCGCCGGATCGACCAGAGCCTGATCGAGCGGTTCGGCCACCAGGGCTCCGCCCTGCTGGTCGAGGGCAGTGCCGGTGAGGCCAGGACCCTGCTGCCCCCCAACCAGAACCTGGAGGAGATCCGCGCCGTGCTCAAACCGCTGTTCAAGGCGGTGGTCGCGGACGACCGGCTGCAGACGGCGCTCGCCCAGCAGCAGACGCTCGGCCGGGACGAGCCGCAGCTCGGACGCTCGGTATGACCGCTATGACCGCGCTGCATCGCAGGCCGGCCGCGACAGGGAACGCCGGCAAGATCGTCGGCGCCGGCGTGCTCGGCTTCGCCACGCTGGCCATGCTCGGCCTCGTCTGGTGGAGCCTCTCGCCGATCCTCGGGCAGGTCTATGCCGGAATCCGTCTCGCCGAGACCGCCACCCTGTGGCGGTTCACGGGATGGGGCAACTACTTCACCACCATGCCGGCCGGGCAGCCCTTCGCGTTCGTGTCGGTCTACAAATCGAGCGTCGGCTTCGGCCTGGTGGCCACCCTGTTCACGGCGCTCCTCGGCACTCTCGCCTGGCGCAAGCGCAGCCGGGAGCACATCGAGGTCATCATCACCGCGCCACGCGATGGTTTCGCACACGACGCGATCGGCCGGCAGTTCGTCCCGGCTGATCGCCTGGTCAGGCCGCCGGTCACGGAACAGGACCAGCTCAACTCGGTCCTCGCGCCGGCGGCCAATCCGTTCACGGCGCTGCGCGACCTGCGCGACGCCCGCGCGGTGGAGACGGTCGTCGATGACGTCCGCTGGCATCTGGCTGCCGCTCTCTTCCTGACGGTCGACGCGGCGGCGCCACTCAGGGACCGCAAAGCCCGTGATGCCGTCCTCAAGGCCGCCAGGACCGCGGCTGACGGCCATGCCGGAGATCCGGAAGCCGCGATGCCGGCCAGCCTCGTGTCGGTCTTCTCCAGCCACATGCTGGTCGCGCTCACCGATCAGGCCGGACGGGACATGCAGGCGCTCGATCAGGTCCACGGAGTGCTCGGCAGCAAGGAAGATCTGCGGGACGCCATCGAGGCACTGGGCGCCATGGCGCTTGCCGCGAACCGCCTGTTCTTCCCGGACTATGCCTGGCTTCGCCACATCGACCCGAACCTGCAGTCACGGATCACCAGCTACGGGGGATGAGAGAGGTGCGACGAGAGATCTGCGAATAGCTGAGTGCTTCACCAGGGACGCCGAGCGGAGTCTTCGCGATGAAGCCTCCGCTCGGCGCCGGTACTTCGTGTCAGGCATTACCGGTCATGTACGTGGTCACGACCCCGATGATGACACCCAGGATGGTGATGCCCGAGCCGACGATCAGCCCGACCAGCGACCGGCCGGCATCCTCGCGGGCATTGTCGTCCTGCGAGCTCTTGTAGAGCTTCACGCCCGAGATCCCGGCGAGACCGATGCCGACCACCGCGAACAGGATCGTGATGACGATGCCGGCGTTGTTGCCGCCGGTCGCGATGCTCGACGCGTTGAGCTGCGAGCTCTGCGCCTTCTGGCGCGCGGTCTTGAGGATATCCAGCGGTGCCGAGGGATCGCCGGTATTGCCCTGACCCAGGGCCGACATCGCGCTCAGGGTGAGCAGGGTGGCGCTCGCGAGCACCCGGTACTGGATATCCTTGTAACGCACTGGAGCCTCCATCGTCATGCAGCGGTTCTGGATCGGTCGATCGGGGGCCGAGCTTCGCTCATGAGTTCCCCCAGCACTTGATCGACGATCGTCTTGGCGATCCGGTCCTCACCGAACCGCGCCAACGCGGCCACCCGGCCCCACGTCTCGATGGCGGTGCCATCGGGAAAGCGGGCCGCCAGGATGCGCAGCGCCTCGTTGACCGCCATCCGGCGGTACAGCTCGTCCCGCACCAGGCGGTCCTCGGCCTTGGTGGTCAGGGCCCACAGCATCCGGGGGCCCAGAGAATTGTTGAGCACGATCCAGCGCTCGTTATCCCGCACCTTGAACCGGGCGAGCAGGTTGGCGCCGCGCCGGCCCTGCGGGCCGTGCACCTGGCGCTCGAGTGCGGCCTTCACCGCCCCGTCGAAGCCGAAGGTCTTGCGCGCCTGCTCGCGGATCTCGTTCGAGTCGGCGTTCAGCACCAGCACCGTCGAGGCCATGTCGGCGAGCGTGTCGAAATCGGCGAGGAGCTGGCTGACCAGGATCAGCTCCAGGCCCCACTTGCGGCCCTCGCGCGCGTCCGACATCACCTGCTTGGCGATCGTCTCGACGCCGCCGGTCAGGTGATACTCGTCCATGCACAGGCGCTTCGGGGTCTCCGCCACCGCGTGGTAGCGGGCCTCCCAGTAGCGGACGTATTCCGCCCGGAGGCTCGCGTCCGACGGGAAATCCATCTTCGGGATCTCCTCGGCAAACCCGGAGATCTTCGACAGGTAGACGTGCCGCGCGATCATGAACATCAAGGCGTTGGTGCGCTCGGCCTCCGGCGACTTGTGGCGCTGGGCGACGTCCTGCAGGTCGATCGACACCACCCGCGCCTCGCCGAGGTCGAGCTGGGTCCGACGGGCGAAGATCGGGAAGCGCTCGATCGCGGCCTCGAGCGCGCGCTGGACCGCGCGCACCAGCTCGGGCGTGAAGTCCTGCGCCATGATCGGCTCGCCCAGCACCCGGGCGAGATCCTCCAGCACCGGCATGGCGTGACGCTGCGCGCGCTGCGCGTGCGTGTAGAGACGCCTCTCCATCAGCGCGTCGACGATGCGCCACCAGCGCGTCCGCCCGCTCACCTCGATCCGGTGCTCCTTGATCACCCGGTCCAGTTCCGGATCGACGTTCGGCTGGTAGACCGACGGGGAGGACGAGAATTCGAGGTCGCTCTTGAGCTGGTAGAGCCGCGAGATCAGGCGCGGGATCAGCAGCGCGACTTCCGGGCTCGCCACGTTGAGCAGCGTCGTCAGGAAGTTCTCGATGAAGGTGCGTTCTCTTTCGAGCGGCGTGCGCCGGCCGAGACCAAGGTCGAACGGGTTGACGGCGTAGTCGGCGGTGTTGAGCAGCCGCACGTAGTACGCTTCGTGCCGCCGCTCGGGCGGCAGCGCGTTCCTCACAAGCTCGATGAAGCCCGACGAGCTGACGCCGACGTCGATGACCGCGAGGAACGGCAGCGCGGCGCCGGCGCTGAAGGCGGCGAACTCGAAATTCAGCCGGTTCATCAGCACGCTCTTGCCCGAGCCGGGCGTGGCGTAGATGAGCGTCAGCCAGAACAATTGCTCCGCCGACAGCGCCTCGTAGGCGATCGGCTTGCCGTCGGGTGTCAGCAGCAGGGTCTGGCCCTGCTTGAACACCCCCGCCGTGCGGTGGAACGGCAGCATGGCGGCGAGATCGCCGAGCGGTGCGATCGAGCCCGGCGGCACCTCGGCCTGGACCGTCATGCCGGGCACGGTCTCGCACAGGGCGCGCAGCGGGTTGTGGGGCGCGTCGGACATCACCGCCTCGCCCCAGGTCATCAGCCCGCTCATCAGGTAGGAGCGGCGCCGCTCCAGCAGCCCCGGATCCTCGCCCGGCTCGGTCCAGGTGGTGGCGATCACGCGCCCCTTGACGATGGCCTCGCCGTCCTTGTCGACGACGTCCTCCAGCTCGCGCAGAGCCCGGAACAGGTTCCTGTTCGTGGGCGAGGCGAAGGCGAGCAGGCCCGCCAGCACCTTCCTGAGCCGGAAGCCGATATCGGCATCCCGGAGCGCCTCTATGTGGAAACAGACCCGGAACGGCATGTCGGCCGTCTTCGACGCGCTCTCCAGCAGCGTCTCGAGCAGACGGTTGAACGGCAGGATGGTCGACGGGAACATGCGCATGACGGCCAGCGCGTAGCGGCGCCCGCCCATGTCGAGGGCGCGCATGTTGCTGGCGGCCTCGGCGTTCGAGGTCATGATCTGCCGGGCGACCGTCGGGGTGAAGAACTCCGAGACGTCGTCGTCGTGCCGCTCCTTGGCGCCCGGATAGCGCCGTGTGCCCGGCCCGTAGGGCGTCCAGCCGTCGGGGGTCTCGTGGTAGAGCACCGCTGCCCGGATCTGCTCCAGGTCGCGCCGCCGCCCCTGGTCGTCGGGCGAGAGGATCCGTCCCTGCAGGCGCGCCTCGCCGAGCGCCTCCAGGATCCGGCGCACGAAGGCCCCGTGCGGCCCCGCGATCGACCCGAGATGCAGGAACGGGTTCTGCGCGTCGCGGGCCGGGGGCAGCGCCTGCCAGGCCCGGCGGTTCTCGCGCTGCTCGCGGCGGACCTCGTCGGGCGTCCCCGCCGTCGGCCGGGTCCAGGCGGCGAGCAGGATCGTCTCGGCCCGCGCCCGGCCCTCCAGCACGGTCCGGCCCTCCTCGATCAGGGCCTCGACCGACAACGCCTTCTGGCGGGCGCGCCGGCCCTGCTGCGCGACGAACGGATCGAGGATCTTCGTCGTGTTGAGCGAGGACTCGTAGGAGATGGTGATCTGGTGGCCGGGCCGCTTGAGGATCTGCGCGATCCCGCCCGCGAAGCGCTCGACGACGTTGTGGAGGTAATCCTCCCCCGAGATGATCGAGCGGGTGCCGTCGACCTCGATCAGGGTGAGCTGCGAGCCGTCATGGGCGTAGACGACGGCCTCCTCGCGCTCCGGATCGAAGCCGGCGAGATCGCAGAACTTGTCGGCCGTCCTCATGGCGTCCCCCGCAGGATGAGGGCGACCTGGTAGACCGGCACGCTCAGCGCGAAGAGCCAAGCCCCGAGAACCCCCGGGATGGTCGCTCGCAGCAGCGGGGCCGGCCGGACGTGCAGCGCGCAGAAGATCTGGACGCCGGCGAAGGCCATCGCCCCGCACGCGACCACCATGCAGGCGGCGTAGTAGACGTGGACGAGCAGCATGCACGTGATGGCACCGCTCGCGCCCATGAGCAGGCTCTCGTAGAACAGGCCCGTCGTGAACAGGCACGCACCGGCCACGAGGCCGCAAAGGCACAGCGTCGCGGCCAGGTTCCTGTCGGAGGTGACCTGCAGCGCCCAGGCGGGGGCCGCCAGCGCGACGTAGCAGCCGGCGGCGAGCGTGACCGCCACGGCGCCCTGGCTCGCGAGCGGGTGCTCGGCGAGGCAGCGGACCGTGTTGGCGGTCAGGTTGTCGATGAAGACCCAGCTTCCGTCGTTCATCGCGGCGCCTATTCGGCGAAGTAGTAGGAGAGCTGCGCGATCAGGATCGTGCCGCAGGTCATCGCGCTGCCGATGATCGCCGCGACGATCCAGTTCCCCGCCGTGCCGTCGCCGGATGCATTGGCCTGGTAGACCCGCACCAGGGCGTAGCCGGCCAGAAAGGTGCCGGCGACGGCGGCCAGCACGATCAGGAGCCAGGCCAGGACCGGCATGGTGTCGATCAGCCCGCGCAGGACGTCGGCGATCCCCTTCGAGCCGGTCATGGCCGCCTCACGTAGGAGACGGGCAGGGTCTCGGGCCGGTAGCCTGGACCGTAGGCCGGGTCAGGCCCGAACCCGGTGCCGGCGCCGGCCGCGACCCGGGCGGCATCGAGCGGCACCACGACCGGCTGCAGGAAGACGATGCCGATCGGGAAATTCACTGGCGAGGACAAGGTCGGGGGCCGGCTGAACGAGCGCGCCGCCGCGGAGGTCATCGCCTGCCCGACCGGCAGGGTCGCGCCCATGCCGGCGGTGATCCAGTCGATGTTGCGGCCCGACTGCACCGCGAAGCCGTTGCCCAGCACGGTCTGGGTGTTGAGCTGGGTGAGCTGCTGGCCGACCTGGCCGACGCCCTGAAGCAGCCCGGCGACGACGAGGCCGCCGTAGCGTTCGAGCACGTGGTTGTCGACGTCCTCGGCGACGCCCGTGCGGGCCTGGTCGACCGTGATGGCGATCGCCTGCATCGGGCCCTGGCGGCCGTCCTGCAGGATCATGGTGGTGAATCGGATCGAGGCTTGCGTCTGCGAGTAGACGATCTGGCCCATCAGCCGGATGCCGTTGAGCGGACCGGGTTGCTGGCGCTCGTCGAGGTCGACGATGGTGGCGAAGATCGGCGCGCCCGGATCGTCCGAGTTGAATCCCCTGTCGAGCACCGCGTAGGCGACGTCGCCGGCGCGCGCCACGGTCGCGTGCCGCACGCCCGGCCCGAACGGCCCGGTCACCACCGGCGCCGCGGCGGCCCGCGGCTCGGGGGGCTTGGGCCGCTCGCCCTTGGCGAAGGAGCGGACCACGAACCCACCCGGGCTCGGCTTCAGGAGCGCCTTGATCTGCTCGTTGATCGCCGCGACCTGCTCGGGGTCGGCTGTGGGCTGGACCGGCACGTCCTTGTAGACGACCTGCACCACGTCGCGGTCGCGGTAGACGATCCGCTCCTGCACCACGGGCGGGACCGGCTCGACGGGCCTCAGTGCCGGTGGCGGGTTGGCGTCCGGCATCTCGCCGAGCTGCGCGCCCCGGCTCTCGGCGATCACGGTCGGGGCGACGTAGGGCTTGCCGGTGCCGGCCCGCTCGTCCGCGGCCTGCCGGTTCACCCCGGCGCGCCGGTCGGCCTCGGCCTTGCCCACCGGCTGCATCATGTTGTTGACCGGGTTCGGCGTGGTTCCCCGGATCTCGGAGGCGCCCCCGGCCCCCCGGTCGATCCCCGGCGCGTCGGACAGGATGAAGGCGGCCGAGCCGAGCGCGGCCACCAGGACGACGCCACCGAGCGCGGCCGACGTTTTCATGTCGATCATCGCCACCTCCTAGAACTCGATGCTGATGGCGGTCTCGGCGCCGTCGCCCTGCTCGGCGACGAGGCGCGAGGCCGGGCGCAGGAACTCGTAGACCCGGTAGCCGGACGCGGCGTCGGCCGAGGCGACCGGCTGCGGGCTCACCAGCGTGCCCTGGACGCGCACGTACATCCGCTCGCGGTAGAGCCAGGCCTGCGCCCCGTTGGCGACCAGCGCCTGCGCCCCGGCCGGAGGCGTGCCGGCGCCGAACAGGTGCAGCAGCGCCGTCGTGTCGGGCGGGCCAGCGCCCCGGCCCGGGCCAGCCGGCGGCCCGCCGCCCTTGCGCGCCGGGCCGGGGCTCCCCGAGGCCACCTTGACCGGCACGAGCGGCGAGGTGCCGGCCACGCGCACGGTGACCGGGATGTCCACGGTCTCGCTCGACCCGGACAGGATCATCAGGGGGATCGGGTAGGGGACATTCTCCAGCCGGATCAGGATGTTGCCCCAGGTGTCGAACCGGCAGGGCATCAGGTTGATCGAGGTCGGCCGGTCCGATCCGGCCGCCGCCGCGACCTGGCTCGTGCCCATCGCGGCGTCCGTCCCGCAGCCGACGCCGTCCTGCGCGAACAGGCGGGGATCGTAGGCGACCGAGGCGATCGGCCAGGGCGCGCCCTTGGCGTCGACGAAGGTGATCGGGCTCAAGACCCCGTAGGCCAGATGCAGGGTCTCCGGCGCCGCCCGGCCGATCTCCTGCGTCACGCTCAGCAGCCGGGGCTCGGGCCGGGGCATGCGCCCGTCGCGGCCCGGGAAGGTGCCGGCCCCTTGCGCCTCCTGCACCGCGCGGCGGATCTCCGAGATCTCGCCGGGCTTGAGGATCACGCCCTTCGTGCCGCCGAGCATGCGCTGGCGCAGCTCCTCGAGCTCGGCCGGCGTCAGTGGGCGAGGGGCAGGCGGAGGCGCCGACGTTCCCGCCGCACCCACGGGTGGTGTGCCGCCCATGGATGGAGGGCCGGCCGGCGGGACACCCGTCGGGGGCACGCCGGGCGGGCGCCGGACCGCGGCTCCGCCGGCCGACTCGGCCCCTTGCCCAGCCCCTTGCCCCGCCTCATGGGCGCGCGCGGCGGGCGCCGCCCACAGTGCCGCCGCGACCAGGCAGCCCGAGGCCCACACTCGCATCATGGCGCCACCTGACCGGTCAGTTGCTGCGTCGAGATCACCGAGTCGATCGCGATGCCGTTCGGATTGATCGGAGAGGGATCGATCCGCACGATCGTCATCGTCAGGAGACGGCGCTCGACCTTGGTCTCGACGTTGGTGCGATAGAAGATCTGCAAGGGCACTTCGACCCGCCAGTAGTATCGGCCGGATGCCTTGCCTTCCTCGGCAATGTTGGCCGGATCCGTGGTGACGGCTGAGACGGTCTGGTAGCCGAGCACGACTTTCTGGATGATCCCGCTCTCCTGCAGGGCCGCGCGGTAGCGGTCGCGTCCCTTCGGGGTGAACGACTGGCTGAGCGCGTTGTTGATGAGCGCGCGCCAGTTGGCATAGTCGTAGCTGTTCAGCTCGACGGCCGAGGAGACCGCGAATTCTTTCAACCGTGCCTGAGAAATGTTGGGCTCGGAGAGCGGGATCGCCTCGCAGACGGCCTGCGCGTCCGACGTCCAGATGAACTGCTTGATCGGGTAGCGGTAGAAGGCGTTGTAGAACAGCAGCAGGTTGACGACGAGCGAGATGCAGAGAAATACTGCGAGTAGCAGGATCCAGTACCACTGGTTCCGCAGCATCATCCGGCCGGCATCGACCTCGCGGGAGATGAGATCGGCCGACTTCATGGCTCGGACCTTCTGGGTTGCTCCAGCGGCAGGGGCAGTGGGGCGGCCACGGTCCTCACCTCGCAGCCGAACACGCCGCCGTCGGCCACGTAGGGGATCACGTCGGCCCGCGTGAGGCACAGCCAGGTCAGCCACATCATCGCCATGAGCGAGGCGAACACGGCACCCGCGAGGAACGACGCGACCCGCATGTAGCCCACGAGCCGGTCGGCCAGCGCCGAGGGCGACAGGCATCCTTGGGCCGAGGGCATGCTGAACGCCCCGATCGATGCGCGTCGGGCCATCGTCAGCTTCCGGTCAGGACGGCGCGCAGCTTGGCGTCATCGCCCGGCTCGTAGCCGACCATGATCGCCAGCCGCCCGTCCGGGCGCGGCACGAACATGGTGGGAACCCCGGGCCGGAGTTGCGGGGCGGCGGCGAAGATCGAGGCAAAGGCCTCCCGGTTCTCGGCGAGCTTGGCCGCGGTCTCCGGACCGACCGGAGCGGCGGGGGTGAGCTTCGCGTCGAAGGCGCTCTTGAGGGCCGCGACCCGGTCCGGGCTCGCGAGGATCGCTGCCGCCATGCGGTTGCCCGCCTCCGGCTCGCCCAGGACCACGACCGGCACCCAGCGCGCCGCGATCCGGCCGTGCAGGGCGGTGAACGCGGCGTGGCAGTACGGGCAGCGCGGATCGAAGAAGATCGTCGCCACCCGGCCCTCCGGCGTTCCGGCCGGGATGTCGGAGACGGCTTCGAGCTTGGCCAAGGTGTCCGTCACCTGCCGGGCGACCTTCGCGTCCTCGATCGTGGCGTAGGCCGCGGCCGCCGCAGCCGATTGCTGCGACGCAATAGATTGGGGGGCAACCTGAGGGGCGCCGGGGACCAGCCCGGGCGCCGACGGGGTGGTCGGAACGGTCGCCGCGCCTGCCGCAGGGGCCGTCAATGGAAGCGCTGCCACGGACTGATTAGGTGTACCCGCAACGATCTGAACCGAGATCGGAACCCAGTTGTGGGCTGTGGCAAGATAGGCACACGCAACGAGTGATCCGGCCCAGGCCAAGTGTTTGACTGCGTTCTCCATACTGAGTTTGCCTCGTGGAAGTCGCTGAATTCCTGCACGGGGAGCTTATTGCGAAGGTGCGCCCGACGTGTCAAGGAATGGCAAGCATATGAAGAGTCGACCGGCCTAAATCGGGAGTCGTCAGGGTGTCCGTAACACAGTCGCACGCGATGTATATTTTGCATTCAAAAACGATGCATGGGTATATGCTTCATGTCGCTGAGGCTGGTTCGCGTAAGAGCTCCTAGTCAACGCCATGCAGTGCCAACGACAGCGCGGACCACGCAGCGTGGAAACCGGCCCGCAACATTGGGTTCGGTCCGGATCGCGAAACACAACCTTGGCGATTTTACTTAGCGTTGGTTTCGTTTGTGCGGTGCAACACGCTGCTGCCGACCCGGCGCTTCCCGAGGGACAGAAGAAGAGCAGATCGAGATTTGAGTATCATGATGGAAGTGCTGAAGAAAAGCGCCTCTACCGAAGGCCGGATCTCGATATGGACCCGACAAATCTGAAACTGGAGGAGCTGAGGGAGCGTATCAACACGCTGGAAGAGAGATTGGAACGACTGGAATACCAGTCGAATGGTTCTAAAGGGGCGCGGTGATGGCTATTCCGGATCTCGGCAGTCTGCTGGCGTCGCTGGGCGAGGTGTTCCCGCTCTTCGTCAACCTGATCTTTTTGGTCATCGCCCTGCTTGGCATCTGGTATGGCACGTCCGGATTATATGTTCTCTACAATGTGGCTGCGGGAGAATATAAATTCTCCAACCGGCCCGGGACGCTCGATGCCGCCTTCGGCCGGCTCGCGCTGGCGAGCGCCATGATCGTCGCCCCCGTCCTGCTGTGGAAATTCGCCAACTCGTTCGTTCTGGGCGGCGACATCACCTACGGCATGTTCAACTACGGCGCGTCGCCGCGCGGCTCGACCTGCGAGCAGATCCGGCTCGCCGTCACCTATTGCTTCATGTGCCTCGGCGCGCTCGCGTGGCTCGTGGCCGGGACCAAGCTCTACCACGCCACGAGCGGCCAGCCCGGCGGCCCGGGCTCGGCCTTCCTCTACCTCGTCGGCGGCACGCTGGCCTTCTTCATCAACGACGTGGCGCAGCTCGTCGGCAACACGATCAGGATGGACGTGTCGCTCGCGAACGTCTGCACGATGATCGGGGGCTGACGATGCGGTCCCCTGCCCTTCCGACGCTCGCGCCGGACCGCGCGATCCGGCGCTCAACGGTTACGGCGAAACAGGCCGTCGAATTCGGCGGCGAGGTATGCGCCGAGCGGCGCCCGCGCCTCGAACATCCGGCCCTGCTCGAGCTGCCAGGCGCGGTAGCGCGACACCATCGCGGTGGCGCAGACCACGATGCACAGGAGCAGCGCCCCCCACAGCGTGAGCCAGGAATGCGCGTAGACGGCCCACGCGGCGGCCAGCACGCCGATGATCTCGGCCGCCACGAACAGGGTAAAGGCCTGCCGGCGCTCGTGGGCTGCCAGCGCGCGCAGGTCGGCGCCCTCCTGGGCGAAGGTGCGGCCGAGCTCGGCCAGCGCGTATTCCGCGCCGCAGGCGGGGTCGTCGCACCTGCGCCGGTCGAGCGCGTCGGGAACGGCGACGAGCTGGCCGCGCCGGCAATCCGGGCAGGGGGCGTGGGTGCCGCCGAGCACCGTGCCGGTCATGCTCGCGAAGCGTCGGTGCTCCGGCCCGACCCGGCGCGCGAGCCGGTTTCTCACAAACGACCTGATCCCCATGGCTCCCGCTCGTTCAGGATGTTTCTGCGTCCTGTCTTGTGGAACGACATGGACCGCCACGGCAAGGTCAAGACAAACAAAATCTTCAGAGGCATCAGTATGGACAGAAGCCGCGTCGTATCCCTTGTTCAACTGCTTGTCGTGCTGGTCGGGATGTGCGTTCTACTTCCGGCCTGCGTCAGCACGGGCGGCAGCACCTCGGGCCACGTCGATGCCAAGCTGCGCGAGCACGGGATCTAGAGCCATGCGCCTGAAGGGATGGCTCCTCTCCACCGCTCTATGCCTCGCCGGCCATCCGGCCGCGGCCCAGGTCGCCAATATGTACTGCGCCCAGAACCCGGCCGCCTGCGCTCCGGTCTCGACCGGCTACGGCGCGGGCTACGGTGGGGCCTTTGGCGGCTACGCTGCCCCGGGTTACGGTGGCTACGGCGCCGGTTATGGCGGCGGCTACGCCACTCCCGGCTATGGCGGCTACGGCACCGGCTACGGCGGCTACGGCGGGCCCGGCTACGGCGGGTATCCGCCGCCGGGCTATTACGGCCCCGGCGGCATCGCCCAGGCCAACGCCCTCGCCCAGATCGCCAACGGCCCGCGCAGCCTGCCCGGCCAGGACGGCCCGCAGCCCTTCCCGCCCAACCTCGGCGACAACCAGCCGGCGCCCGCGCCGCCGCACCCGGCCAACCCCGATTTCAGCCGCTACTCGGCCGGGGTGTTCGGCGACGCCAACCGCCCGACCAAGGTGGTCCAACGCACGGCACGTTCGACCGGCATCCAGGACGGCTACCGCGAGGAGTCGCGGCGGATCGCCGCCTACCTCGACACGCCCGAGATCAGCGCCCGGCTCGACCAGCGCTACCCGTTCGCGGCGGTGATGGTCGGACCCGACATCGTGGCCCCGGTGGTGTCCGAGCTGCGCGAGGTACGCCAGACCCCGAACCGCACCCTCCTCGTCACCACGCTCGGGAGCTTCGAGATCCTGCGCGACGCGCGGGTCACGGTGCAGCCGCCGAACTGGCGCGACTATCTCACCGTGGCGCCGCCTCCGGAGGCCAAGACGACGTGGACCCCGCCGAAGGGGGATGTGGAGCAGGCCAACTGGGACGTCGGCTACAAGGGCGGCCTGGACGTCGGCGTGGCCCAGGCCAGGGCTGCCTTCGACGACGGCCTGGCGCGGCTCGACCGGGACTTCGCCGGCATGCGCCGCTACCACGACCTCGCCGCGCAGGGCGCGGTCAGCCTGCCGATCGTCAAGACCCGCGCCACCGCCCTCAAGGTCGGCCGGGACGGCCGCTCGGCCGCGGTCGAGCAGCGCCTCCTCAAGATCGTCGTCGCCCCGAAATTCCTCCGCACCGCCTCTGCGGCCGCCGTGGCCGCGGAGTGAGCCATGCTCTGGACCGGCGCCACCCGCTACCCCGAGGAGGACATCGTCGTGCATGGCCGCGACGAGGTCTCCCGCCTCCTCGTCCATGCCGTCGCGATCGACGCCTCGGACGTCATCTTCCAGTCCGGCCGGCCGGTGCTGGCCTCCGTCCACGGCCACCTCTTCGCGCTGACCCGGGTCTGGCTGCAGCCGAGCACGCTCGCGCGCATCGCCACCGAGCTGACCGCGACCGACTCGATCATGTCTAAGCTCTACTCGGGCCAGGACTTTGATCGCGCCATCACGATCGAGGACCGGGCCGGGGCCGTTCGCGAGGTCGCGCCGGTCCGGCACCGGTTCAGGGTCAACGTCACCGCCGGCTACTACGAGGGCGACGTCGGCGTGCAGATCGTCAACCGGTACATCCCGGCCGATCCACCGACCGTCACGACGGTCGGCGTCGAGCCCGAGATCGTCGCGGAATCGACCCCGGCCCAGGGCGCCGTGATCGTGGCCGGCGAGACCGGCTCGGGCAAGACCACGACGCTCGCCGCCCTGATGCGCCGGATCCTCGAGGAGCCGACGCCGATCCACGGCAACATCCTCAGCTACGAGGCGCCGATCGAGTTCGTGTTCGAAGCCGTGGCGTCGGCGACCTGCACCGTCATGCAGCACGAGATCGGCCTGCACCTGCCCTCGTTCGCCGCCGGCGTGCGCAACTCGCTGCGGCGCAAGCCCGCGCTCATCATGGTGGGCGAGCTGCGCGACATGGACACGATCCTGGCCAGCGTCGAGGCGGCCCAGACCGGCCATCCGATCTACACCACGACGCATGCCAACGACGTCGCCCACATCCTGCGCCGGTTGACGCTGAAATTCCCGGCCGACCTCCAGGTCCAAGCCTTCCACGACGTGCTCGCGAGCACGCACCTCCTCGTCTCGCAGCTCTTGGTGCCGCGGGTCGGCGGCGGCCGGGTCTGCCTGCGCGAGTGGCAGGTCCTCACCGACCGGGTCCGGCGCGAGGTGGCCCGGGCCGGCATGGCCGAGGCCGTCGACACCCTGCGGGCGATCATCGGGCGGGGCGAGGACGGCCGCTCGATGAAGGTCACCGTCCTGGCCGCGCTGGAGCAGGGCGCGATCGACGTGAAGACCGCCCGCCGCGTCCTCGACCGCTACGGATACCGCGATGCCCGTCTCGCGGCGTAGCCTGCTCTCCGGCCTCGCGGCGCTCGCCGCCCTGCCCGCCTGCGGGCTCGACCGGGCCTACGCCGCGGCGCTCGCCGGCGCCGTCGCCCTACCCCCGCCCGTGCGGCTGTGGCTACGGCGCGAGGGCACCGGCGAAGAGGTGAGCGCGATCGTCCGGACGCCGGACGGCGACTACGCGCGCGACCTCCTCATGCTGTCCTGGCTCCTGCGCGATGTCCGCGACGCCAGCGCGGCGGTCTGGATCGACCCGCGCCTGTTCGACCTCCTCGCCGCGGTCCAAGGGGCGATGAGCGCGGTCCATGGCGCCGTCGTGCCGCTGATCGTGACCTCCGGCTACCGCACGCCCCGGCACAACGCCGGCCTCGAGGGTGCGGCCCGGGACTCGCTCCACCTCGCCGGCCGGGCGGTCGACCTCAAGGCGGCCGGCTACGCCCCGGACGCCCTGGCGGTCGCCGGCGCGCTCTGCGGCCGCGGCGGGGTCGGGATCTACGCCTCGTTCTGCCACCTCGACATCGGCCAGGCCCGCGCCTGGGCCGGCGGACGCAGGGCGCCGCCGGCCGGGCAGCCGGCGCCCGGCACGCCGATCACGAAGCCGAAGGAGCCCGCATGAGCGATCGCCATCTCCCGTGGCGGTGGTCCGCCGTGCCGCTGCGGTTCTTCGGCCTGCACGGCAGCATCGCGGCCTTCTTCCCCCTGCTGATCGTGACGGGCCTGAGCCGCTACACGTTCATCGCCCTGGCTTTGTACGCGGCGTTCCTGGCCTACTGCAATCATCGCAAGATGGGACCGATGCGGTTCCTCAAATACATCTTTGCGAAATTCATCGAAGGTGGCAAATGGCCCGCGTTCTAGACCCGACTCCGCTCCGGATCCGGATGCGAACTGGCTTGCGCCGCGTCGTCCTCGCCGGCGGGCTCGCGCTCGCCGGCGCCGCTCCGGCCGCGGCCCAGACGAGCGGGAACAACTGCCTGGTGCGCCAGGCGGCCGATGCCGCCGTGCAGCGTCAGATCGCCCTGATCGACGCGGCCAAGGTCAATCCGTCGAGCTTCTTCAACGGCCCGAACTCCTGCATCGCCGGCGATCTCCTGAAGCGCTTCGACCTGTCGAACCTGATCCCGGATCTCAGCGGCTTCCTGACGGGCGCGGCGCAGAACCTGATCTCGTCCGTGATCGACGCGGCCAAGCGGCAGGTCTGCCAGATCCTCGACGATCAGCTCCGGGACACGATCCGCAGCATCAACCAGCAGATGACGAGCTTCCAGAGCTCGATCTCGGGCGACCTGTTCCGGCAGCTCAACGGCTCGATCTCGCCGATCACGCTGCCGAGCATCACCGGGCTCGGCTCCTACAACCACGTCCAGAACTCGGCCTTCGGCTCGGCGCTCAATCTGACCCAGGCCCCGCAAACCCCCGCGCCCGTCGTCGTCCAGCCGGAGGTGGCTCCGTCGGCCTCCACGCCCGGGCTCACGAAACCCGTGCCGTCCAGCGGCGGCTTCGGGGAGATGTTCCAATGATCCGCCGTGTAGCTCTTCTCTCCGCGACCCTGTTCCTGTCAGCCGTTGGCTCTGCGCAGGCCGAGAAGCTCTCCCTGCCAGTGGGTGAATGGGGTCATTCGTCCAATCACGGCCTCGATTGCAGTCCGCCCTTCTTGAAGATCGAGCCTAACCGTGTGGTCAAACGAATCGGAGGCGGGGAGGGACGCTGCCCGGTCAAAAAAATCAAGAAGGACGGTCGATACATTAGAGTCTTCGCTGCATGCGAATATGATAAATCAATTCCTGATGAATATCTGATTCAGGGCGATGAAGACGAAGACTCTTTCACTCTGATCGTGAAAGGTCCTACCAAGATCTTGTTTAACAATACCCCTCACGAGCTTTGCGCCTCGGCGGGAGGTGTGAAATGAAACGACATGGTTCGCTTCTTTCAACGATTTTGGCCGCTGTTTTGTCCAGCAGTCAAGCTGTCGCGGGAACCTGCCTTACAGCCGATATTATGAAGCCGGCTGGTCAGCGTGTGTCTTCCCCTTATGGTGTCGACAGGACCGGCCGCCCTGGTGCGTCGGCCGGCTATCACCAGGGCATGGATATCGTAAACAGTGAGGGGGCAGGAACGCCGATCTATTCTGGATCGGCGGGAAGTGTTCGATATCGCCATTTCGGTGGCGGGGGTGTCATTGCCGACGTGGTCTCTGGAGACACACGTTTCTTCTATCTACACATGAACACGACAACGCTCAAAGACGGGCAGTCCGGTCAGCTCGCGGCCGGCGATCAGGTCGGTACGATGGGGTGCAAGGGCATGGATAGCTGTGCCCCACACCTTCATCTCGGCGCGCTCCTCAAGGGTAGTACACTCTCCACCACCGGAACCAATGGTCGGGTCTGGCGCGAGGGTTCACGTAAATCGACGAGCCCATTGACCGGCGACGCGATCAAGGAAGCCCTTCCGCAGGCCTGGTACTTCGTCAACCCGGAACCTTTCCTGCCGCGCCAGATCCCGATCTCAAACAAGTACCCGGACATGGCGGGCGGACCACGCGACACGACGCTGCCGAAGACCTGTGCACCAGGGGCCAACGAGGGCGCTGCCAGCGAGACCGTGTCGCGCTCCGACACCCAGTCGCAGCAGAAAGCGATCGCCAGCGCTGCCGAGAAGGCCAGCGGATCCGAGGACCATGCGGTGAAGGTGGCCAACCAACCCAACCGCAGCCTCTACATCGAGCTCGCCCGCATGAACGCGACCGAGCTGACCGCCAACACCTTCGACTACGACGCGCAGATTGACGCCGCGCTCGCCCAGCTCGTCGCCCTCTACGCCCTCGACGCGCGTCCCGTGGAGGGCCGGCCGTGATGCGCCAGCTCTCCCCCCTCCTTCCGGCATGCGCCGTCCTCGCCACCGCGCTGACAGTCCCGGCCCAGGCGCAGGGGCTCTTCCCGCAATGGGAGATCTCCCTGCAGCGGCTGTTGTCCGGCATGAAGGTGTCCGGGGCGCAGTCGAGCGCCACCGCGCTCCAGACCACCAACGGCCACAAGGCGGCGGCCGAGGCCGCGGCCTCGACTCTGGTGAGCCAGGACAACGCCCTGCGCCTCGCCCGGGCCCAGCACCAGTACGGCTACGATACCGGCACCGGCTACGCCGCCTGCTCGATTGCGCAGGGCCTCTCGGACGAGCGGGACAGCGCGACATCGGCAGCGGCGGTCCGCCAGGCATTCCGCCAGGCCGACCAGCGCTGGCTGACCAGCGGTGGGGACGCCGCCGCGCGCATGGGCGACACGCTCGAGCAGCGTCGGACCTTCTACTGCTCGCCCTCCGAGCAGGCCACGGGCTGGTGCACCGGCGCCAAGCCAGGCGGCTACGGCGCGGGCGACTCCGACGCCGCGCCCTGGCTGTTCAACCGTGATTACGGCGCCGAGGAGGTGATGACGGCGGCCGACTACCTCGACACCGTTGCCCCGCTACCCACGGTGAAACCCACCCCCACCAACGCGGAGGAGGATGCCGCCTTCGTCCAGGCCCGGCGCCAGGGCGCGATCATGAGCGGGGCTCGCGCCAACCTCGTCGGCGTCCTCGTCGGCGGCATGGGCGGTGACAGCCGCCAGGGCAGCACGCCATGACGCGTCGCACCGCCATTGCCCTCACCGGACTCGGCGCCATCGTCGCGGCGATCGGCGGCGTCATCCCGGCCGAGGCCCAGACCTGCTTCGGGGTCGAGTACCGCGTGAACGGCGCGACCACCGCCCTGACCACGGCGATCGCGGGCGCGATCACCACCACCGAGGCCGCCCTGGTCGCACAGGAAATCGCCGAGCGGGCGCGGCTCCTGTCCGCCGTCAAGGTGTTGACGGCCCAGTCTGCTGCCGGCTCCGATCAGGTCAGCAACGGCTTCCGCGCCTCGAGCGAGGCGCTGGCTACCACCGTGGTCACGCAGGAACAGCGCCAGGCCGTGGCGCTCGCCGCCCACCGCTACGGCTCGGTCGGCTACGACCCGTGCGGGTCGAACACCAAGGCCCAGGCGCTCTATACCGCGATGACGGGCTCCCCTGCTGTCCGCCGGCAGATCGTCACGCCGGTCCGGGCCCAGCCCGGCCGCTACGCCGACCCGAAGGATTGGGTCGCCGACGTGAAATCCGGTGACGCGCCGGACGGGGCCTCGCTCTACAGCGGCGACGCCGCGGCCGCCTCGAAGTTCATCAACGCGATCGTCGGTCCGCCCGACCCGCAGCCGCGGATCGGCGCCACGACCGCCACCACCGATCTCGCCAAGCTGGAGAAGACCGGCCGGGACACCTACCGCTCGATGACGGCGGTCGTGCTCGCCGACATCGCCGCCGACTACCGGGCCGACGGCCCGGTCGCGAAGGCCCGGGCCCTCTCCACGCACTGGCAGGGCAACGACGGCGGCGCGGCGTGGGCCGCCGGCGTCGCCGGCCAGCACGACCGCGGCATCATCCAGGACGCGGTGCGGATGGAGGCGGCCAACCTCGCCCTCCTCTCCCACCAGATCAAGCGCGGCATGCGCACCGAGGCCACGGCCGCGGCGCTGCTGCTCGCCATGGTCAACGCCCGCATCACGAACAGCGTCCCCGCGCCCGGCCGCCGGCCCTCCACCCCAGCGAGCTTCCAGACGCCATGATGAAGCCGGCTCTCCTCGCCGCGTCCGTCGCCGCCCTCAGCCTTGCCGTCGCCGCGCCGGCGGTGGCGCAGAGCTGCTTCGTGGCCGATCCGATCTGGATCGCGGGCCACAACAGCGCCACCACCACCCTGACCGCCCGGGTGACCACCATGGGCACCACCGTCGCCACGCAGCGCAGCCTCACCCTGGAGATGCTGCTCTCGGCGATGAAGGTGCAGACGGCCCAGACCTCGACCAACGGCGCGCGCGAGGTCAACCTCGTCAGCAACACCCAGCAGGCCGTGGCCGCCACCCTGTCCCAGGTCGCCCAGCGCCGCGCCCTGGTGGATGCCCGCGAGCAGTATGCGATCGACACCGGCCAGGGGGTGAACGCCTGCGGCTCGATCGACCTGATGAACGCGACCAACCGGGCCATGGGCACCATCACCATGACCGGCCGGGAGACCTATCGTGGCCTCGACGTGGCGCCGGGCAAGAACACCCCCCTCCCCCAGGCGACCCGCGACCGGCTGCAGGATCCGACCAGGACGGACGCGGCGGTACTCCTCGATCCGGCCGCCAGCGACGACGACCGCAAGGCGGTGATCCAGGCCATGGCCGGCCTGCCGATGCCCAAGCCGACGGCGGCGATGCCGGGCGCCGAGGCCGACCTGATGATGCTCAAGGCGCGCCGAGTCGAGGCCCTGCGCTCGCCCGCCCTCGTCTCGCTCAGCGCCGTGCGGGCGATGTCCTCGGCCGAGGGGCACGAGGTCGGAAGTGCCGCCCCCTCCCCGCTCGCCCAGCTCGACGCGCTGATCGGCCAGTACGGCGGCGGTCCGCAATATGAGGCGTGGTCGGCCGGGCTCGCCGGCCAGTCCGAGCACGGGCTGCTCATCGAGCTCACCCGCATGCGCTCGATGGCGCTGGCGCTGCGCCAGCAGCTCATCGAGCAGCAGGCCCGTATCGCGGCCTTGTTCGGCACCATCCTGGCCGTGCAGGCCGGCGGCAACCTGTAGAGGCGCCCATGCTCCGCAGGATCTCGCCCGCCGGCCGCCTCGCCAGGATCCTGGCCGCCGCCGGCAGCCTCGCCCTCCTTGCCGCGACGGCCGCCCAGGCCCAGACCACGGGCAAGGAGATCTTCACGCCGGTCCAGAACGACCTGGCGCTGGTGAACCTGCGCAAATTGCTCGGCTGCGTGGTCGACGGCGTCTGGACCGCCGCCACCTGCACCGACGACCGGCCGCTCACCGTCGCGTTGGGGTATTTCAACGTCGGCTGCCTGATCGTCGCGACGATCCTCGCCTGCTACCTGCTCTACTCGCTCGTCGCCGACACGGCCAACGACGGCGAGGCGTTCGGGCGCGGATCGAGCGCCAGGTACACCCTGCTGCGGGTGATCACCGGCGCCATCCTCAGCCTGCCGATCAAGAGCGGCCTGTCGCTCGTGCAGATCCTGGTGGTGCAGATCGCCGTCTGGGGCTCCGGGTTCGGCGACACCCTCTGGACCCGCGTCGCCGGCACCCAGCTCACCGGCATGTACGGCACGCTCGCCCAGCCGAGCCAGCAACTCGGCGACTTCACGCTGCGCGGCAAGCTCGCCGACGCCCTCCAGGGGCGGCTCTACGGCCATGTCTGCGCCCAGGCGCTGCAGAAGTACGCCACCAACGTGTCGGGTCGCGACGATGCCGCCTCGATCCGCTCGGAGACGACGACGGACAGCGCCCTCTGGGGCCTGTCCAGCGCCCGGTCCACGACCTACCACTTCATCGACGCCAACGGCTATTTCCGCAAGTCGAACAACCTCTGCGGCGGCATCGTCCACGAATACACCAAGATCAGTCCCAACCTGACCGACTCCAACGACGCCAGCACCACCCGTATGCTCCTCGACCTGGCCGAGCAGCAGAGCCAGCGCTCGTTCCAGGCGGCGCTCAACAGCCTCGACGGCGCGGCGAGCGGCATCGCCAGCACCATCACCTCCGGCAGCCGCGACGACGTGGCGATCAAGGGCCGCATCAAGGACGCGCTCGACGCGGCCTACGACACCGCCAGCCAGAGCCTGACCCAGAGCAACAACGCTCAGCTCGACACCGCGCTGCGCAACTACCTCTCGAACACCGCCGACAACGGCTGGCTCTCGGCCGCGCTGTGGCAGCGCTCGATGAGCCTAGTCCAGGTCAAGCTCCTCGTCGCCTCGGCTGGAGCTGCCGGCTCGATCCGGGTCGTGCCCCCCGCCAACATCAACGCCTACATCCCCTACTTCGGGCACAGCGCCTACGCGCCGCTCGCCGAGGAGGCGCAGCGCAACCTCTCCTACGTCGCGAGCTTCGGCGGCTACATCGCCGCCCAGGGCTCGGGCAGCATCGCCCGCGTCACGAGCGACAACCCCGCCGCGCAGAACGACCCGCCGAACCGGTTCGCGAAAGGTCTGGCGGCGATCTACTCGGGCATTCTCTCGATCATCAGCAGACCCGAGAGCACCACGTGGAAAGACCCGGTCCTCGAGGTGCAGGAGGTTGGTCAGACCATCGCCAATTTCGGATTAGTGTCGACGGCTGCAGGAATTTCATTTGACTTGACCGACTGGACGATGGGGTTCTTCAAGGTCGGTGACGACAACGCGGTGAGGCAAGTGATCCAGGGAGCCGCAGGGTTCCTGTATTTCCTCGCCGCGATCCTGTTCGCCGCCGCCTTCATGCTGATCGGCCTCGTGCCGTTCGTGGTGATCGTCCACTTCCTGATGGCGACCTTCAACTGGTTCCTCGTCGTCGCCGAGGCGATGATCGCCGTGCCGATCTGGCTGCTCACCAAGTTCATGCCGGCCCGATCCGACTCCTTCGTCGGCAACAGCGGGCAGGGCTACATGTTCTTCCTCGGCATCCTGCTCCGGCCGCCCCTGATCGTGATCGGCCTGCTCGTCTCACTCCTGCTGATGCGGGTCGGGATCGACATCACCAACATCTTCTTCCGCGGCGCGCTCGCGATGATCGCGCCGGACGGAACCATCGCCTACGCCATGGTCGGCACCGCCGGACTGTTCGTCTACGCCGTCGTCCTGTTCTCGATCGTCATGCTGGCCGCCGGGCAGATCAGCGCCCTGCCCGAGACCGTGCTCTCCTGGATCGGGGCGCAGATCGAGCGCCGCACCGGTAACGCCACCGCGGTGGCTGCGGCCGGCATCGTCATGCCGAACTCGCCCAACCAGATCGCGGGCGGCCGCACGCATCGCACCATGGCGGGGATGATCTCGGGCTCGCGCAAGGGCGCGACCATGCTGTCGCAGATGCGCGGCAAGGATGGCGGCAAGGGGAACTGAGTGATGAACGACGCAACCCCCAAAGAGATCGCGACCCATTTCGGGATCGCGACCGCCCTCTCCTTCTCGGCGATCGCCGCCCCGTTCGTGCCGGAGACGATCCTCGCTTACGCGGGATACCGCTACCTGCGCCACTTCACCTACGGGTGGCGCACCTGGCGAGCGCCGGCACGTGTGCCGCTCCATCTCGGCCGGCGCGGCTACCGCGATGAGACCACGCGCCGGCGCGGCGACGCTTCCTGGCCGATCGGCCTTGCCGCCACCGGCCAAGTCTGGCTTCGGCGCGAGGACCTCGTCCAAGGCCTGTCCATCAACGGCGACGATCCGCGATGGCAGGAGCAGGCAATCTGCAGCCTCGCCCTCGGCGCCTGTATCAATCGCATGGGCGCCATCGTCGTTCAGAGTGTCAAGCAGCCAATGCTGACCGGGCGCCTCGCCGAGGTGGCGAGGCCCTACGGCCGGGACAACGAGATCTATTCCATCGATCTCCAGGCTGTGCCGCGACCGCCGCTGCGGATCGCGCCTTCGACCCTGGCCTCTGCCGTCACGGATCTGGGCCTCGGGCCCGACGCCGGCGCCGTGAATCAGGCGTTGATGCCGATCCTCGAGATGCTCGGCGCCCGCCACCAGATGAACCCGCTCTCGCTCTACGAGGCTTTCATCGACGAAGCCGCGCTCGGCCGTCTGGTCAACGGGGAGTACGAGATCGGCGGCGACGAGGTCAGCGCTGCACGCCTCTCCTCCTCGGATGGCGCCGCCCTCAGGGCGGCCATCAAACCGCTCAAGGAGCTCAAGGACGAGACGCGCGCGAACGGGCGCAAGGCCCTCGCTGTTCATGCCCGGGAGATCGCGGGCCTGACCAGCGTCTCTCTCTCCGAGGGCTTCGAACTGCGCTCCGCCCTGTCCACGGGCGGGCTAGTCTGTATCCGCCCGTCATCGGCTCTCACCACCGCTCTCGTGATCGCGCGCTGCGTCGAGGCTCTCGCGGAGGGCAAATCGGGACACGCCGCGACCGCCCTCATTCACGTCGTCTACCCCGAGGCGCTGTCGGGCGCGTCAGCAAGGCGCTTCCGCGCCGCCGCCATGCAGGCCGGTGCGATCAGCAGCCTCTCTCTCCCCGCGAGATCGGCGAATCACGTCTACAAGGCCACCCGGAACATCGGCGCCGTCAGCATCCAGGAAAAGCCATCGGCCCCCGCCCCTGACGGCACGCCTCTGGGCGGCAAGATCACCTCTGCGATCAAGGAGTGCTTATTCACGCTGGACATCCAGCTTCCTAAAGCGCCGACGCCACAAGCTGTGAATGCTCTCACAGATGCAGATGTGCGCCGAAAATACGCTTGAGTCACATCCAATGGGCGAATCCGGTTGACTCTTTCGAGCGTGGCAACCGAGATGCCAATTCACCGACTCCCTCACGGGAGCCATCGCAACCCCCGGAGAACCCGCCGCCGCAGTCAGACCCTGAAAAGCCATCGGCCCCCACCTCCTTGCCGGGAGATGAGGGCCGAGTGACCGTCATAGAATTTGTGAGGGCTTCAAAACCACTCCTCACAAGCCACAGAACGCCCCCGGGCGTCAAGCGAGAAAGCGCATTTCTCGTGACGGAGAGGCTTTGCCTGGACAGAGCCCGCTCTACGGAGCGGCTCTGAACGACGTGTTGCGGCCCGACCAAGGAGAGGATCGGGCGTATGACCAACACCAGTGGCCGCCTCGGCGAGGTGGTCAGGCGGATCACCGCGCCGTTCGGCGCGCGATCGCTCACGCCTGCGCAGCTTGTCGCGCAGGCCGACGCCAACCGCCGGCCTGCCGGTGTCGTGGCGGAGAAGTGGCGCGTGCTGCACGACCTCACCGCGGCGCGCAAGAGGCTCGGCCTCTCGGCCGCGACCCTCACCGTGCTCGAGGCCCTGCTGACGTTCCATCCCGAGACCGTGCTGGCTCCAGATCCGGACGACGTCGTCGATTTGGTGGTGTTTCCGTCGAATCGGACTCTGGCCACTCGGGCGCGCGGCCTTTCCGAGGCAGCGCTGCGCCGCCACCTCTCGGCGCTGGTCGAGGCGGGCCTCGTCATCCGGCGCGACAGCCCCAACGGCAAGCGCTACGTCCGCCGCGGCGAGGGCGGGCAGATTGAGCGCGCCTTCGGCTTCGACCTGACTCCCCTCGCCCTTCGCGCGGCCGAAATCGCCGGCATGGCGGCGGCCGTCCGGGCCGATGTTCTCGCCCAGCGTCTTGCCCGCGAGAAAGCGAGCCTGCTTCGCCGCGATTGCGCCAAGCTCCTCGATGCCCTCGATCGCGACGACGGCATCGAGCCCGCTTCGGAGCCGCCGGCCGACGAGCTGCGGGCGCAGTTCCTCGCACTCCTGGCAGCCTACCCGCGCCGGCCCGAGCCTGCCGACGTCACGGTACTCGCCGACGGCCTGGAGGTCCTCGCCCTGGCTGTGAGCGCCGCACTGACGGCTCGTGTAGAATCCAAAAAAACGAGCGGCAGTGCCGCTCAGAGCGAGCGGCACATACAGAGTTCAAACCCCGATGACCCTGTTATTGAAAAGGCATCCGGGGATGCGCAGAAGCCGCCCTCAGTCCCTGACTCAAACACCGTGCGTTCACCGGCTGCCGATTCCACGATCCGCTCGACGTATCCCCTCAGATCCGTGCTCGAGGCCTGCTCTCAGGTGCAGGATTTCTCGCCCTCCGGAATCCGATCCTGGCACGACCTGATCGAGACGGCCGATCGAATCCGGCCGATGCTCGGCATCAGCCCCATGGCCTGGAGCGACGCGCAGGATGCGATGGGCGCCGAGGCTGCCGCGATCACGCTGGCGGCCATCCTCGAGCGCCATGAGCGCATCAAGAGCCCAGGCGGCTACCTGCGGACCCTCACGGAGCGAAAACGCTCCGGCACCTACTCCCTCGGGCCCGTCCTGCAGGCCCTGCGCCGGGCGCGACTACAGCCAAGGGAGGAGTCGTGAAGCGAAGGCTGGGTATCCGGTCCGGCGGATCCAGAAACCCCTGAGATTGGACTGTATCCTGTGATTGTTCGTATGGCCCCACATGGTGACACATCGTTGCCGTCGTGCTGGCGGAGAACTCGGCGAACTTGCTTTAAAGACTGCGCGAGTTCGAGTGGCGGGTAGCCGCTGTGCCGGTAGCGGGAGAGATGGCGAGAGGCGATGATGTTGATGATTATATGGCTCCTGGGATGGCCGTGCATGATGATGGGTGCTTGGTTGATCTACATCATGCTGAAGAAAGTCGTCATACCGCACAACAAGTTCGTCTTTGAAAACTCGAATGAGCACGGCGTGGTTGCACTTCCGAATTGGGAGGAGGCGGTGAAGTTTCAGAAATCCGAGGCCAAGAAGGAGATTTTAGAGCTAGTCATTGGCTTTCCAGGCGCGATAATGCTGGCGATCGGGGTAATGATGATTGCATATCCAACTTGCAGTTATCTCTTTGGATAGTTATCCCGGATGGTCTGGAATCGGGCATCCATCATCCGCACACGCGGCAGCACTCGTGCGAGTCATGCCCAAATCGGCCGAAGCCGAACAACACCCCTCAGACGGGTTGGACCTTACCCATAGATGCCTTCCCCGAGATCGTTCTCACGTGGTCCCGCGGCTTTGCCGGCCTCTCCCCTACCGGGCTGCTCTAGGACTTCCGGAAAGGATGTGCCTTGCCGGTCGCGGCTCGCTCACGAGCGGAGCAATCCCGTCTCCAGGCCTCGTCGCTCCTGAGCGCGTCTTCCCGCGGCCGGATGCTGTCGGTTCGTCTACCTTCCATCCTCGCCATTGCCTTCGCTGCATTGCCGCCTCCCCGATCTCAGGATCGGTCCGATACCGTGGCACGGGTACGTGCCGTCCATCCAGGATGGACGGCACCCCCAATTTGCTCACGCAAATCGGCTCCCCCGTCGCCCGCTCCCGCGGTCGCTTCGCGCTCTTGGACCGCCGGCGGCGGAGAGTTCCTCGAACTCGACTCGCAATTCTAGAGACGGGTGCGAGGGATGAGGCAGAAGTCGAGTGACAGGGTGGGGGAATAGCGAAGCGCGCAAGTTGGCCATGGCCAACTTTGAAATTCTTTTTATAATCAATAGCTTGGATGTTGGCGCCACTTCATGTCGCTCCGGCAAGTATGAAGGTTTGGATGCCACGCCGTACCTTGGACAGCGCAGTCGCAAGGCGACGAAATCCATTAACCTTTAAGGTCTTGCACCGCGTCAAAAATTGTGTCTTCCTGAAACGGATCCTGCCCAGTTTGCAGGAAAAATCCGTTTTGAAAGGCAATAAGCGTGGCGATCGCCGAAGCCCGTCCCCGGTCAGCCTCGTCCGACGATCGCATGTCCGGGCATGCACGCCTTCTTTCATCGCAACTACAGACGCTTCGGCAGCAACTCTTCCCGCCTGAAGCGCACAAGGAACTGAGAAGGTTCACCTCGGGCGAGGCCGCCCGGCTCGTGGGCGTGTCCGACAGTTTCCTGCGACAGCTCTCGCTCGACGGGCTTGGCCCAATCCCGAACATGCTCAATGGTCGGCGCCTCTATACCCTCGGGCAGATCAACGAGATGCGTCGCTACCTCTCGGAGTCCCGCCCGAGGGAGTCCCGAACGTTCGTGCCCTGGCGGCGAGACGGTGAGCGGCTCCAAACGCTCGCATGTGTGAACTTCAAGGGCGGTTCAGCGAAGACGACTACGACACTTTATCTCGTGCAGTGGCTCGCCCTCCAGGGCTACCGCGTACTGGCTGTCGATCTCGATCCGCAAGCGTCGCTCAGTGCGATGTTCGGAATACAGCCAGAGTTTGATTTACGATCGGGTGATACCCTTTATGGGGCTATCCGGTACGATGAAAAGCGTCGGCCACTGCGAGAGATTGTTCGGAAAACCTATTTCGACGGCCTCGACTTAATTCCTGGCAACCTCGAACTCACAGAGTTCGAGCATGAGACACCGCGCGTGCTCTCGACCGTTCGTCGGAGCGACGGCGGCATGTTCTTCGAGCGTGTAGGCACTGCGCTCGCCACGATTCAGGACGATTACGACTTGGTCGTGATCGATTGCCCTCCGCAACTGGGCTATCTTACTCTGGGAGCTGTTTGCGCAGCCACGTCGCTCCTCATCACAGTCCATCCGCAGATGGTGGATATCGCGTCCATGTCGCAGTTCCTGCTGATGGCATCTGACCTGATGACAGTGGTGCGCAAAGCGGGTGGTGATCTTTCCCATGATTTCATCCGGTACGTCGTAACCCGGCACGAGCCGCACGATGGCCCGCAAAGTCAGATCGTTGCGCTTCTGCGCAATCTATTCGGTGAGGATGTGCTTGCGGCTTCCGTGTGGAAGTCCACTGCGATCGCAGATGCAGGACTGACCAAGCAAAGCCTGTACGAGCTCGATCGCAGTAGCGTAGGGCGGGGGACTTATGACCGTGCCGTTGAAAGCCTCGAGGCCGTGCATCGGGAGATCCTCGGTCTCGTCCATCAGGTTTGGGGGAGGACGGCGTGAAGCGGCGTGACGCAATCAAGAATCTGTACGCAACGAAGCCAGCAGAAGGCGGAGAGTTGGCCATGGCCAACTCACGTCCTGAGAGCGACCCTGGCTTAGACGAGAGAGTGCTTGCGGGGCCCGTGCGGACGATGGGGCTAGCGCTTGGACGCTTGGAGGAAGAGAGCCGAGCTCTCCACGACGCACTTGCGAGGGGCGCTTCGATCGTCGACCTCGAGCCAGACCTAGTCGATCCATCGTTCGTTCGTGACCGACTCGAGGGGACTGAGGCCGGCTTCGCGGAGTTCAAACGGCTCATCGAGGAGCGCGGCCAGGAAGTACCGATCCTCGTACGCCCACATCCCGATCGGCAGGGACGCTATCAGGTCGCCTACGGTCATCGGCGGTTGCGGGCTGCTGCTGAACTCGGACAACGCGTGCGCGCTGTCGTCCGCACGCTGAGCGACGTCGAACTCGTTGTGGCCCAGGGCGTCGAGAACTCAGCCCGGCAGGACCTCACCTATATCGAGAAGGCCTTGTTCGCACGCAGGCTGGAGGATCGAGGCTTCGAGCGTTCGGTCATCGTTGATGCTCTCTCGACCGATAAGGGGGAACTCTCGAAACTGATCTCGGTCGCTCGCGCAGTTCCTGAACCGATCGTGCAGGCGGTCGGACCTGCTCCCAAGGCGGGTCGCCGCCGCTGGTTAGCCCTTGCCGAACTCCTGGAGAATGCCGGAAGCGTGAAGGTCGTGGAGCGAGTTGTCAGGGAGGAAGCTTTCGCGGCGTTGGACAGCGATGCTCGGTTCCTGCGGGTGTTTGCAGCAGCAACGCCGCGGACGGAGTCTGATCCAAGATCCACGGCGTGGAGAGGGCAGGGGGGGAATGCAACGGCCCGCATCTCGCGGAGCGGTGCAACTGTCACGCTCGCTATCAACCGCGATCCCGCATTTGGGGAGTTCGTGGCCTCGCAGCTTGACGAGCTGTATGCGTCCTTCCGTGATAGAGGCGCAGGCTCCGATCCCGGACAAGCCGGTGCCGAAAATGCTTCTCAAAGCTGAGCGTTCGCCGTCGAGCGGGAAAGGGCAGTGAAAGGGCAGTGAGAGGCGGCCAAGCTCAACGTCGCGGTCCGTCTCTCCTAAGGCCGCACCGCCTCCAGCAGCCTCCGGTAAGGCCAATTTGTCGATCTGTCAGCCTGACATAAGGGGTCGAAGTTTGAAATAACACCGTTCTCTATCGCAGAACGGAAAGATCGAAGACGGAGCATGAGGGCGCGTCCCTGCGGGACCGCGCTCTACTCGCCGCCTAGGGCGCCTCCCCGAACCCACTGCGCGGTTTCGGCCCTGACGGGTTACGATCGCCTCGCGCGAGCCCGCGGATAGGGGAGGGCGGTCGAGCCTGCCGATCCCCGAAAATAGGGAGGCGCGGGTGGTGCCTCAGCGGTACAGCCCCTCTTCCTGAAGCTGGGAGAGAAGCTGGCGGGCCTGCTCCTGGGCCGAGGCGTCGCGCTTCTGCTCCTCGAACCCGTGCGCGAACATCGGCAGCAGCCGGCTCGTCGCCCGATCCATCGCCGAACCCTGCCACAGGATCAGCACCTCGCGGTCGGTCAGTTCCTTCAGGACGTACCAGAGCGTCAGCATCACGCTCAGCGCCGGCCGATCCTTCCAGTCGACGATCACGCCCCGCGCAATCCGCTCGACCCGCCGCAGCAGAGCGCCCTTCTTCCTCTCGGAAACGTCCTCCAGCGGCTCGAAGCAGGCCGCCCTCAGGTCAAAGCGCATCGCCGCGATGTCGGCCTCGGCCCGAGCGGCCAGGGCCGGGTCGGCCGGGACGAACACGCCCGGCGCCGAGGTCAGCGCGTAGAGGAGGTAGGCCGGGATCGCGAGCTCGACGCGCTGGCGATCGGTCAGATTTGGCATCACGGCATCATCTGGCTGAAGGGGCACGTCGCAGGGGGCGCCGATCCGGTGCCCTTGCTGTAGCGCTCCAAAGCGCACCGGAGCCAGGGTGGGCCTGGCCTGGATGACGGCTCCCAGGACCGGAGAGAGGCTCCGATCCGGGCCGGCGAGAAACCTTCCCTCTCGGGAGACGATCCGATGCTCATCCAGCCTATCATCACCTCCGCCACGTCCGACGCCCAGCACGAGGAGGCCGAGCGTGTCGGCCTGCCCTGCTTCGTGCGCGGGTTCGAGGGTTGGCTCGCGACCACCGAGGCGTTCCAGGATCAGGACGATATCGACGGCGCCGCGCTCGCCTCCGGCATCGCCGCGATCCGCGCCCGGGCCGAGGCCGGTTTCGACGCCGGCATCTACCTCGACCTGCAAGGCTCCCGCAGCCCCGGCGGCCTCCCGATCTGGGAGGAGGTCCTGCTGGCGGCGCTCGCGACGCATATCGGCCTCGCCGGCGACGTCGACCCGGGCGAGCTGGAGACCGCCCGCCGCATCGGCCTCGCGTGAGGGCTGCGCCATGCCGAGACGATCCAGGAAGTCCCACCACGTTCGCCAGGACGTGACGCGGCTGCCGGCCGGCAGCGACGCCCGCTGGCGGGCCGAGTACCGCCAGGCGCAGTACGAGCGTGCCCTGATCGGCATCCAGCCCGACCTGCTCGGCGGGCCGGCGATCGAGGTGTTCCGCGCCTCCCCCAAGCAGCCGGCGCCGCAGGCCTGGACGCCCGACTACGAGGTGGAGTTGTTCCACGACTTAAGCCCCGAGGAACAGGCGCGGCGCCTCGCGGCCGACCCCCGGACGCCCTTCGCCCGCACCACGCGGGCGAGCCTCACCGCCGAGGAGATCGCCGCTCTCGTCGCCAGCGCCGCCAACTGGCTGCGCGTGGGCCAGCCGGTGCGGATCACCGGGGCGCCCCTGACCCTGGACGGCAGCGCGGAGCGGCGCGTCGGCCGCACGGGCGTGATCTGGCGCCTGTGCAGCGCCGTCTTCGCCGACCACGTCTACGTCAATCTCCGCCTGATCGGCGCCGAGCGCTCGGAGAAGGTCGCGTTCGTCGAGCTGCGCGACGTCGCGCCGATCGAGCGGCCCACAGAGCCGAGGTGAGGCCGCGATCGCCGCGGCGGAGCGTATCGTGGGAGCGGTCCGCGCCATGACGGACCTGTCGTCGGGACCGGAACCGCGCGAACTGGCAGTCCGGCTTCTCGTTGGGACCGAGGGATGAGCTGCCGCAAGGAGGCACCACAACCCGACGCCGCCGAAGGATCGCCCGATGATCGACCCCATCGCACCCCTCACATCCTGGATGCCGATCGTCTGGTACGGCGGCTTCCTCCCCGGGCTGCCGGACCTCTGCCTCGGGCGTTGGCCGCCCGATATCGCCGCGGAGACACCCTGGAAGCTCTGGGCCGTCGAGACCCCGGCGGAACGCGAGGCTCTGCTCGCGGCCCTGGCCCGGCCCGTGCCGCGCCGGGCCGGTGCCTTCGACTTCTCCGCAGGCCCGGACGCCGCCGTGAGCCGGCCGGGCAGCGGCGGCGACCCGGTCCTGGCGCTCTACGAGCCACCAGCGCCTGGCTGGCCCTGGATCACCCTCGGCCGCTGGCCGCGGGAGATCGGTCGTCAGGTCGGGGCTCATCGGGACGTCTACACCTGGGACCCCGATGTGACCGAGGCCGCAGCCCACGATCGGATCGCCCAGGGGATCGGCGATGGCTTGGCGCGCGCCGACCTCTACAGCAGGCCGCCCGCCGGGACCGCATGATGGGAGAGGATGTCGGCCCGGGCGGGCTGAGGAGCGCCCGCTGCCTCGTGCGGCCCAAGGGCGGCCCTACGTCGTCGCGGAGATGGTCGAGCCGTGGGCGATGTCGGGCGAGAGCAGCTACGGCAGGCGTTCGCTCGCGATGGCGAGGGCGTGTTCCGCGTCCTTCATATCAGCCTCGGCCACCAGCACTGCCCGCTCGGCCGCGCCGTAGGCATTCATCAGATCGACGGGGAGGCCGATGCCGTCCGTCGCCTCGACGGTCGCAATTTGGCGGGCGAGGACATCGCGGCGCTCGTAAGCCTCAGCCAGAAGCCGGCGGGCTGCGTGCAGTCGTTCATGAAGCGGTGAGAAATCGTCATTGTCGCCAGTCATGGTCGTTCACCGGATCAATTCAATCCTAACACCAGCAACACTCGCAATCTCCGGCCAGCGCCGCTCGGCAGTCAGCGCTGGCACGCCTTCACGGTTTGCCAGTGCCAAGCAATAGCGGTCCCCCAATGACAGTCCGCCTTCGAGAGTGACTGAACGCAATAGGCCAGCGTCATAGGACAACATCGTGTCGACCGGGATCAACTGGATTGGCAGAGGCCGAAGCAGTGCCTCGATATCGTGGCGCTCGGCGCCGAGCTTTGCGTAGTGACTCACCACTTCGGCCAGGTTGACGGCCGTCATGACGCACTGGTCGAGCACATCTTTGACCTTGTCGGCTCCAGGCTCTTCAAGCAGAAGTGCTAGGAGTGCAGACGCATCCAAGACGAAACGTGTCATTCGCCTCGAGCCTCACGGGCCCGGTCAGCCAGGAAGTCCTCGACGGTGGCGCCAGCTTTGCCGGCGATCAGCTTGCGGCTCAGTGCCTGTGCCCGCGCCACCACCTGATCGAGCGTCCGGAGCACGATGGCGTCCCCGGTATCCTCGACGATGACTTCGCCGCCGTTGCCGAGCCCGTGCCGTTTCCGGAGATCGGCTGGCAGGCTCATCCGCCCGTCCGGCATCACTTTAGCTTTCATGGGGCATATCCATCGTTCGCCACAGAAAGTCATATACGCCATGTGAAGCCGAGATAGCCATAAAATGCGGAGACGGTGGCCATATGGATCCACGGCGCTCCTTCGCAGGCACGGTGTCGTCCTCACTGTTGCAAAGCGTACCTTTTCCCGCCGCTGAATGAGATATGCGCCATGACGGATGGCGCATACAGGCGCCACGGGCTCCTCTAGACTCAGCCTTGGCCAGGCCTGCGAGACGTCGGCCGTGATCGGAGAGGCTCCGATCGAAGGGGCGACCTCCATGATGACGACGATCGGCGGCTTCGCCATCACGGCCCTCCCGGACGGCGCCCTCGTGCAACTCTCCGACGCCGATCCGACGATGCTGCCCCGGTTCAAGCAGACCTTCCCAAGGGCCCGCTTCCGCCTCGCAACGAGATCGTGGCACGTCCCGGGCGTGCTCGCGGTCAACCGGGTGACCCGGTTCGCGGAAGCCGTCGCGCAGGAACAGCGCGAGGTGCAGGCCAGGATCGAGCGGATCCTGCGCGATGCCGAGTTCGAGGGGCACGCGATCCCCCTCGACACTCCCGGCCTCGAGGGACGCTCGTACCTCGCCGCGCTCGCCCACAACGGCCAGAAGCTCTCGACGCGCCACATCCTCGTGAGCGTGAGGGACGACCATGTGAGGGTCGGCTTTGCCTACAACGAGGAAGCGGTGGCTCTCGTCCGCACGGTCCCGGGCGCTCGCTTCCTGCCGGATCTGAAGGCGTGGTCCGTTTCCCTCGCGAACGTCCGTGCCCTGCACGGCGTGGTCGACCGGATGGAGGAATCCCTCGCGAGGGCGGCCGCGGCCGCGGCACGGGAGCGGGGCGTTGACGAGGAGGCTCGCGAGGCGGCCGCGCGGGCGCGCCGGGCCGGCCGGGTCTTGATGCTGCTCGCCCTCCGGCCGGTCTCCGGATCATTGGTGCGGATCGGCGCCGAAGCCCGCGTGATCGATGGTTTCGGCCGCACGTTTCTCCTCGACCCGAAGACCGCGAGCGTGTGGGGCCCCCACCTCCACGGGCAGGAGGGGCGGCCCTGCTGCTACGCCTACACCCGCGCGGCCTCGCCCAGGGAAGCCGCAGTCCTCAAGACGCAGGAGGCTGCCCACGAAGCCGTGAGGGCCCGCCTGCAACTCCTTGGCCGAGCCAGGCTGGCCGGGCGTGGACAGGCCGCGGCTCACCTTCACCCGTCGGCCCACCGACACCGGAGTTGAGGCTGGCGACGGCTCGACCTCGCCGCACCACCAGCTCGTGGCGTTCGCCTCGGGATCCACCTCACCCGGTGAACCGAGATGACGGAGACCGGCGCGGGGCGTAGAACGGGGATGGGGACGTCGGCGGCAAGTGCCTCGCCCGGCGGAACCTTTTCAAGCGGTCGCGCATCCAGCCGGTCGTTCACGGGCGGCAGGCCATGATCTCTGGACCACGCGTCGACCTCACCAATTGCGATCGGGAACCGATCCAGATCCCGGGAAGCATCCAGCCCCACGGCGGCCTGCTCGCCTGCGACACCGCGGCGAACGTCGTGCTCCGCCATTCCGCGAACGCGCCGGCCATGCTCGGGATGGCCGGCAACCCGAACGGCCTGCGGCTGGAGGCGGTCCTCGGGGACGAGGCCGCCCATGCCGTCCGGAACGCTCTGGCCCGCGCGAAGGAGGCGTCCCGGCCGGCGCTGACGTTCGGCCTGACGCTTCCGTCCGGACGAGCGTTCGACGTCGCCGCCCACCGCTTCAAGGGCACGGTCGTCGTCGAGTTCGAGCCGGCCGGCGACAACGTCGCCGAACCCCTCGAACTCGCGCGCACGGTCGTCGCCCACGTCCGGGACGTCGACAGGACGGACCGGCTGTTTCGCGACACCGCACGGCTCGTCCGGGCCATGCTCGGCTACGACCGGGTGATGATCTACCAGCTCGGCGCGGACGGCGCCGGCAAGGTGATCGCCGAGGCCAAGCGCGGCGACCTCGAAAGCTTCATGGGGCAGAATTTCCCCGGCTCCGACATCCCGCAGCAGGCGCGGGCCCTCTACCTGCGCAACCCGATCCGCGTCATCTCCGACGCCGACTTCAAGACCGTTCCGATCGAGCCGGTCCTCGACCTGTCGGGCGAGCCCCTCGACCTGTCTCACGCGCACCTGCGCAGCGTCTCGCCGATCCATTGCGAGTACCTGCGCAACATGGGCGTCGGCGCCTCGATGTCGATCTCGATCATCGTCGGCGGCGCTCTGTGGGGACTGATCGCCTGCCACCACTACGCGCCGCGGACCCTGACGCTGGGCCAGCGGGTCGCCGCCGAGATGTTCGGCGAGTTCTTCTCGCTGCACATCGAGACCATGCGCGCGAGGCAGACGCTGGAGGCCGCGACCCGCGCGCGCCAGTTCCTCGACGACCTGCTGAGGGACGCGAACCGGTCCGCCGACGTCGAGGAGCTGCTCCGTTCCCGCATGACCGTCTTCAAGGCGCTGATCCCCTGCGACGGCATCGGCATGTCGCTCGGGGGGCGGTGGTCCTCGGAGGGCACCACGCCACCCAAGCCCGCTCTCCCGGCCCTGCTGCGCTTCGCCGAGGGGGTGGCGGAAGGCCGGACCTGGGCCTCCAACCGGCTGTCGGCCGCGCATGCGCCCGCGCAGGACTACGCCGGCGACGTCTCCGGCGCGCTGGTCATCCCGATGTCGCAGCGCCCGCAGGACTATCTGATGCTGTTCCGCAGGGAGGTGGTCGAGACCCTCGAATGGGCCGGCGACCCGAACAAGAGCTACGAGAGCGGCCCGTTCGGCGATCGCCTGACCCCACGCAAGAGCTTCGCCGTCTGGAAGGAGACGGTCCACTGCCAGTCGCAGCCCTGGACCGAGCAGGACCGGCAGTTCGGCGAGGCCATCCGCGCCGCCGTGGTCGAGGTCGTGCTCCACAACAGCGAGCTGCTGGCCGACGAGCGGTCGAAGGCGGACGTCCGCCAGCGCATGCTCAACGAGGAGCTCAACCATCGGGTCAAGAACATCCTCGCGCTGATCGGGGCCCTCGTCGCCCACCCGACCGAGGAAGGCCAGAGCCTCGCAGGCTACGTCGCGACGCTGAAGGGCCGGATCCAGGCGCTGTCCCTGGCGCACGACTAGGTCGTGCGGGGCGACGGTGGCGGCAGTCTCGCCGCGCTCCTCGACGCGGAACTGACCCCCTACCGCACCGCCGCCGATGCCATCGAGACGGCGGGGCCTTCCCTCGTGCTCGACGCGCGGGCCTACTCCGTCATGGCCCTGGTGTTGCACGAACTGGCGACGAACGCCGCCAAGTACGGCGCGCTGTCCCGCCCGGGCGGCAAGCTCGCGGTCGCCTGGACGATCGATGCCGGCGGCACCTGCGACATCACCTGGCGCGAGAGCGGCGGTCCGGAGGTCCGTCCCCCGAGCCGCAGCGGCTTCGGGTCCGTTCTGATCGACCGCAGCATCCCCTACGATCTCGGCGGATCGAGCGCCGTCGAGTACCGGCCCGAGGGGCTGCGGGGCCACTTCAGGATCCCGGCAAGGTATCTGACGGTGTCCAAAGCCAGGGACGTCGCGCGGCCCGTACCGTCCGTTCTCCCTCCCGCTCTCGACGTCGAAGACTTGGCCGAGCTGTGCGTGATGATCCTCGAGGACCAACTCGTCATCGCGGTCGGCCTCGAACAGATCCTGGCCAACGCCCGGATCGAGCACGTCGTCACGGCAGGCTCCGAGTCGGAAGCGTTGAAGCTTCTCGCTGCCCGGACGCCGGATGTCGCGGTGCTGGACATCAACCTCGGGGTGGGAACGTCGATCGCCGTCGCGGAGGAGCTGCGGCGGCGCAACGTCCCGTTCCTGTTCGCGACCGGCTATGGCGACAGCGCCAACATCCCTGCCCAACTGAAGGACGTGCCGGTGGTCCGCAAGCCGTACGAGGCTGCCTCGATCCTGGCGAGTCTGCAGGCCCTCGTTCAGCGCTCATCCTGACCGACCGAGAGAGGAGCGCTCCGAGACGCCATCGCCGCGTGGGCCAGCCGGCCGCGCCGCCGGTCGACCGAGCCGGAACTCCTCTGGGGACCGCTGCGGCTACCACCTTGACCAGGACTCAAGGCCCGTGCGCCGCTCACCAGTCGGAACGCGGCGACACGCTCTCGGGATTTCAGGCGAAGGGCTTCCAGTTGGTCTCCTGCGTGACGTCGAGGACCGAGCCGGCCGGGGTGATCCGGAGCCGGGTCGGCGGGTCGCCGGCGAGCAGCCCGCGCTTCACGAGGCCGCGGCAGATCCCGAGGACCACGAGGTAGTCGAGCGGGCACACGCCCCAGGGGGCATGGAAATCGAACGCCTCCTCGGGATGCTGCTGGCCGTAGGCCACCAGGCGCAGCGCCGACAGGGAGAGCGGCTTGGGCTCCATGCTCCGCGGCCGTGTCGGCGGCTCGCCCCGCAGGAGGCGGGCCACCTTCCGGCCGTCGGTCGTCAGCCGCACCATGAGGGACCGGATCGCCCGGCGGCTGCGCGTGTCGATCAGGCCGGTATGCTCGTGTCGCGTGGTCAGCAGGCCGCGCTCGGCCAGCGCCGCCCATGTGGCGCCGGTCCCCTGGCTGACCATGCCGGACTGCGTCAGCTTGGCCCGCAGCAGGCGGGATCCTGGCCCATCGAGCCACTTGTGACCGACAGGCCCGTACTCGATCCAGCGCCAGCGCCGGGCCGGAGGACCGCCCGGCCCGCGATGCGTCGCCTCGCGGGCCTGATCCTCGTCGTAGGTGGCGAGCAGATAGGCCCGCTGCCGCTCGTTGAGCCCTGCGGCGATCACCACGAGGGCCGCGGCGCCCGCCATCGGTTCAGCGCAGCAGCTCGATCGTGACGCCGACGACGGCACCGTCCACCCGCGACCAAGCCCGATCGGTCGTGAACGCAGGGGCATCGAGCTGTCCCGCCACCGCCAGGCAGGCGCGATCGCCGAGCGAGAGGCCGGCCGCCCGGGTGAGCGTCCGCAGGCGCGCGGTCTCGCGCGCATGAGCCATCTCGAAGGGCAGGATCGTGAGCTGCAGCCCCTCGAAGATCGCGTCGACGGTATCCTCCGGCATCCCGAGATCGACGAGCTTGGTCATCACCTCCGCGGCGTTGACCGCGGAGATCCGCGCGCCGGGCAGGTGGGCCGCCACGCGATCGGCACCCGGCTCGTCGAATATGACGGCCAGCACCGCCGAGGCATCCAGAACCGGATCAGTCATGCCCGGCATCCGCTTCCCCGCCCTCCTCACGGGCCGCTTCAGCCCGACGCTCCGCGAGGAATTCGTCGACTACGGACGCTCGTCCTTGGGCAAATGGAGCAGCCAGGGCGCGAATGCGTCTGAGGGCTTGGTCGGCCGTCGTGATACGGATGCCATCCTCATCCTGAGTGAGGATCACACGCCCCGGTCCGGTCAGTCCTAGGCCGCGACGCATCTCGGCAGGGAGGTTCATCCTTCCATTCTCGGCCACCTGTACGGTTCGGCGAATTAGCTCTGCCATCAGCGTTAGCCCTGCCACCTATCCAGGGAGTAAGAATGCATCTCTCCCTAAGCGGCATTCTCGCATCAAGGCGCAGTTATGTCACGGTCTGAATGGAGCAGATGGGTATACCCAAAAGAGTCGTGACCTTGAGACGCAAAACGGCGTCTTATTAGGGTTGTTTTTGGGGTTTTGCGACGCTAAGCATGCAGGGTCTAGATCCATCCGGGACGCTTCATGGCTCGTATCGGCTACGCACGCGTCTCCACCACTGATCAGGACCTCACGATCCAGCTCGACGCCCTCAAGGCGGCCGGGTGCGACCCGATCCGGGCGGAGAAAGTCTCCGGCACCTCGACCACCGGCCGGACCGAGTTGTCGATCGTGCTGGATTTCATCGGCAAGGGCGACACCCTCGTCGTCACCCGCATCGATCGGCTCGCCCGCTCCATCGGCGACCTCCAGGACATCGTGCGCACCCTGAAGGCCAAAGGCGCCCGCCTGCAGGCCACCGAGCAGCCGATCGACACCGGCACGGCCACCGGCAAGGCCTTCCTCGACATGCTCGGGGTCTTCGCCGAGTTCGAGACCAACCTGCGGCGCGAACGCCAGATGGAAGGGATCGCCAAGGCCAAGGCCGCCGGCGTCTACAAGGGCCGGACCCCCTCGATCAATCCCGCCGAGGTATGTGCCCTGAAGGCCGAGGGCTTGGGGCCTGCCGAGATCGCACGGAAGCTCAGCATAGCCCGGGCCAGCGTCTATCGTGCACTCAGAACATCCCAGTCAGGGCTGACATAGATCTAATAGCTTGCCCTATGTATGGCAAGAATGCAGCTTTCGGTTCTTCTTGCGATGCGGACGGGCAATGTTGGTGTCGACGCCTTGAGCGGCGCACCATCATTGTCCGTCCGACTTGAGCCGTTTCTGCCGAGTGCTAACCCACTTATTGGGTCTTCGGATCGAACTGCTTCTCGCGAATGAAGAGGGCGGGGATCAGTCCGCAGACGAGATACGCAGCCCCCATGACCAGGAACCCGAAGCCGATCGAGAACTGGCTCGCGAGAAACCCGATGACGATCGGGGCGAGGGCCGCGCCGATCCGGCCGAGGTTGTAGGCACCGCCCACCGCCGTTCCGCGATAGCGGGCTTGGAAACTCTCGGCCATATAGGTCGCGTTGACACCGTAGGGGACACCATAGAGGAAGCCGAACACCACCAGCATCCAGAGAATGTTGTCTGGAGTGTGCCAGAGCACGATCACGGGAAGAAAGACGGCGGTCCCGAGAGCACCGAGGGCAAAAACAGCACGACGGCCGAGTTTGTCCGCCGCCACGCCGGCGACGATCTTACCCAGGATCATCGCCGTGTAGCTGCCGACGAGATAGGACGTCACTGAACTGAACTTCATGTTCATCTCTGTCTGCAGGTAGGCCGGAAGCCAATTGTTGACCCCATAATAACCGAACTGGAGCAATCCGGCCGTGGCCGCCCAGAACAGGAACATGCTTCGGGTGCGCGGGTCGCCGAAGACAGCCTTGAACGCGCTCTCGCTAGGCTGGGCCTGCGTCTCCACGGTGCCGGCCGTCTCTAGCCGTTCAGCCTTGGCCTTCACCCAACTCTCCGGCTCCGGGACAAGTTTGCGCATGAAAAGCGACAGGATGACGGGAATGATCGCGATGAAGAACAGCCACCGCCAGCCGTGGATGGGCAGGATCCAGCCAGCCAGCAAGGTTGCCACGACATAGCCGACAGACCACCCAGCCTGCAGGGTGCCGAGCACGGTCGTCCGGTACTTGGTCGGTACGTATTCCGCCATCAGCGTGTTGCAGGCTACGTAGAGTGCCCCAAGTCCGAGGGAGGACCCGAACCTTACGACGGCGAACTGCAGGTAGCTTTGCGTGAAGCCGAGCAGGGCGGTGCCGACCGAGAACAGCATGATCGTCCACGCGACGGTCCGGACCCGGCCGAAGCGATCGCACGCCCAGCCGCCATAGATGCCGCCGAGCGCCATGCCGGCGAGGGTGACGCTGCCGAGGCTGCCGGCTTCCACGCTGGTGAGCCCGAACTCGGCCTTGATGCTCGTCAAGGCGTAGGCCAGCAGCATCAGATCGGCGCCATCGATCAACAGCGCGAGAAAACAGAAGACGAAGGCGTACATCCATGTCCTGTCACGCGCGATCTCATCCTTTGCGCGTGCGCTCCCGGCAGTAGTCGTTTGCATCGATATCCTCCCCTTGCATTGATGGTTGCGTTCTGTCTGCAGCGGACATAGGTCTTCCTTCGGACGCACAGTGCGGGTCCGCTACAGCCATTCTCAAATCGAGTTCTGTGATGGGTTGGGAGGCAGCCGCAAAATCCCGACCTGCCCGCCTCCGCTTCTCTGTCGTGTGCGCCTCAGTCGAGGCGTGTCGCACGACGCAGGATCTACAGCCGAACGTGATCGTTCACGCCGTGCTCCGGCATTGTCTTAACTCGTGATCTCTCGGATCATGTTGCGGGCGATGATGATTTGCTGGATTTGTGTCGTTCCTTCATAGATCCGGAACAGCCGGACATCCCGATAGAATCGCTCGATCGAATAGTCGCTCACGTAGCCGGCGCCGCCATGGATCTGAACGCAGCGATCGGCGACACGTCCGCACATCTCAGACGCGAACATCTTCGCGCACGAGGCCTCCGTGCCGACATCGAGGCCTTCGTCGCGGCGTCGCGCCGCATCGCGGACCATGCATTTGGCGGCGTAAATCTCAGCCTTGCTGTCCGCCAGCATCGCCTGGATCAACTGGAACTCGGAGATCGGTTTCCTGAATTGTCGGCGTTCGGTGGCATAGAGCAGGGCATCGGCAAGCATCCGTTCGGCTGCAGCCACGCTCAACGCTGCGATGTGCAGCCGCCCCTTGTCGAGGACCTTCATGGCAGTCTTGAAGCCGATCCCTTCGACGCCCCCGATCAAGTTGCCGACCGGTACGGCGACGTCGTCGAAGATAACGTCGCTGGTGAGGGCGCCCTTCTGCCCCATCTTGCGATCGGCCTTGCCGACGGAGAGGCCAGGACTGTGGCGATCCACGATGAAAGCGCTGATGCCCGCGGCGCCCGCAATCGCCGGCGTCGTCCGAGCCATCACCGTGAACAGGTCGGCGACCGGCGCGTTCGTGATGAAACGCTTCGTGCCGTTCAGAACATAGACGTCGCCGTCGCGGACTGCGGTGCACCTCAGAGAGGCGGCGTCAGAGCCGGAATCGGGCTCGGTTAGGCAGAAAGAACTGAGCAAGTCCCCGTTCGCGAGCCGAGGAAGATAGACATCTTTCTGGGCATCCGTGCCGTCGATCAAGATGCCGAGCGAACCGATCCCGTTATTCGTTCCGATGTATGACCGATAGGCCGGGGAGGCGCGGCCGAGTTCGAACACGACCTCCACCTCCTCTTCCATCGTCAGACCGAGACCGCCATACATCTCCGGAATGGTCAGCCCGAAGAAGCCCAGAGATTTCATCTGCTCGATGATGTCTTCAGGAATGGCGTCGTGTTCCGCGACTTCTTCCTCGCGTGGGATCAGGACCTCCGTCACGAACTGACGGACGGAATTCGTGATCATCTCCAGTGTGTTTTGATCCCTGATCATACGCCTTTCCTCTTCGATTGTCTCTCGAGCGATGGTTTGAGAACTCCGTCACCCTATCGATGAAGGGACAGCGGAGCTGATGTTGCGAACCATTCCGACCAAGCGCGCGCCGATATCGTCTTCGAGCTTCTCGCGTGAAAGCTGAAAACTCGGGCCGCCACAGTTGAAGGCCAAGAGACCATATTGGCTATGGACCAAAGGCACCGCGACCGCATTCACATCCTTGTGCCACTCCCCGATCGACAGGCAGTAGCCGTAGTCCTCATAGTCACGCAGTGCCCGGTCCAAGCCCTTCCGCACGGTTGGCCATCCATCCGGATCGCGTCGGCGGACATGATCGAGCAGGAAATCCCGCTCGCTCTCGGGCATCGCGGCCAGACAGGCGCGACCCAGTGCGCTCTGCGGCAACGGCACGCCGCTCCCGATCTGACGGCGCATCGTCATGTTGCCCTGTCCCTGCACGACGTCGACGTAGATCATCTGCAACCGGTCGCGCGCGGCCATGGCGACGGCAGCCTTCGCGTGCTCGGCAAGTTCCATCATCAGTGGCGCCGCGACGGATCGGATCACAAGATTGGACAGCATTGAGTAGCCGAAGCCAAGGACGCCGATGTCCAGCTGATACCGTCCGGTGCGGGCGTCTTGCCGGAGATAGCCGAGCCGCAGAAGAGTGTATGTCAACCGCGAGACGGTCGGCTTCGGAAGCCCGGTCAGAGCCGCGATATCCTGATTGCCGAGTGCATTTTCCTTCGGCGTGAAGCAGCGCAGAATCTCGAGACCTCTGCCGAGGGCGGTCACGAACTGCCGATCCTCCTCCCATTTCGCCTCCATCGGACCGAGGACAGCCGGTATCGCATCGGTCGGAGCATCGAGACCTTTTTCGGGGCTCCCGGTGTGCGTGTCATTGTTCTTGCGGCGCATTAGAGCCACTCCTTGAGCCTTGTCAATCCGCGAAATCCAATTCCGCATAGCAAAATTAGCAGATTTCTTGGAATGGCGCAAGGAATGCAAAACAGCGCGAGGGTACACTTGAAGGACGGGTGGATTACTCGCGGCAAAGCCTATTTACAACCGTGCAGACCAGTGCCTATGATCATGTGCGAAACCAAATTTCGCATAGCGAAACTGCTGGATCCGCCATGAGAGAGTCCGAGGATGCGTTCGTCACACTGGAGAGCTCAGGCGACGGCGTCGCCACCATCCGCATCGATCGACCGGAGGCCAAGAACGCTCTGAATCTGAGGATCCGGGAGCAGTTGGCCGCGTGTTTCCGCGCCGCCTCGGCCCATGCGGAAACGCGCACGATCGTCCTGACCGGGACGGACCAGTGCTTCGTCGCGGGTGCCGACATTCGAGAATTCGCCGCCGCCGGCCCGGTCGAGATGTATCTCCGGCATACCGAGCTGCTCTGGGACGCGATCGCACGCTGCCCGAAACCCGTCATCGCCGCGGTCGACGGCTATGCGTTGGGGGGCGGATGCGAGCTTGCCATGCACTGCGACATCATCGTTGCGGGCGAGTCCGCCCGATTCGGACAGCCCGAGGTGAAGCTCGGCCTCATGCCGGGTGCGGGTGGAACCCAGCGGCTCGTCCGAGCGGTCGGAAAATTCCACGCCATGCGGCTTGCCTTGACCGGATGCACGATCCGCGCGCCGGAAGCCTTGGCGATCGGTATGATCAGCGAGGTCGTGCCGGATGGCCGGACCCTGGCCAGAGCGCGTGAGTTGGCGGCAGAGATCGCCGCGCTGCCGGCCCTGGCGGTCGCACAGATCAAGGAGGTCATGCTCACCGGCGCGGACATGTCGCTCGAAGGCGGGCTCGCGCTCGAACGCAAGGCCTTTCAACTCCTCTTCGATTCCAAGGACCAGAAGGAAGGAGCCGACGCGTTCCTGGCGAAGCGCCGGCCGGTCTTCACGGGAGGTTGAGCCATGGCGCATTCCATCCATCGCATGGCGGTCGTCGGCACTGGCGTCATGGGCACCGGGATCGCGCAGATCGCCGCGCAGGCGGGGCTGAGCGTCCATCTCTTCGATGCCCGGGCAGGTGCCGCGGCCTCCTCTCGCGACAACCTGGTCTCGACGCTCGACAGGCTGGCCGACAAGGGAAAGATCGGCGCGGGCGAGGCCACGGACGCCGCCGCGCGCCTCCACGTCGCGGCGACCCTCGGCGACCTGGCGTCTTGCGACCTGATCGTCGAAGCCATCGTCGAGCGGATCGAGCCCAAGCGCGCCCTGCTGGCCGAACTAGAGGACATCGTCGGCGAGACCTGCATCCTGGCTTCGAACACCTCGTCGCTGTCCGTCACCGCCATCGCTCGATGCGCCCGACATCCCGAGCGCATCGCCGGCTTCCATTTCTTCAATCCTGTCCCGTTGATGAAGGTCGTCGAGGTCGTCGATGGCCTGGAGACGTCTCCTGCCGTCGGCGATGCGCTCGTCGCCCTTGCGGAGCGCATGGGCCACCGCGCCGTCCGGGCGAAGGACACGCCGGGTTTCGTCGTCAACCACGCCGGCCGCGCCTACGGGACCGAAGCCCTGATGATGCTCGGCGAATCCGTCGCATCCTGCGGCGACATCGACCGCGTCCTGCGCGAGGCGGCGGGTTTCCGGATGGGTCCCTTCGAGCTGTTCGACCTTACCGGGCTCGACGTGTCCCACCCGGTCATGGAATCGATCTATGCGCAGTTCTATCAGGAGCCTCGCTGCAGGCCGTCGGCCCTGACGCGGCAGATGCTGGAGGGCGGCCGGCTCGGAAGGAAGACCGGCCACGGCTTCTACCGATATCGCGATGGGAAGCCGCTCGATCCGGCACCCAACCAGCGGGTTCCGGATGTCGGCGTTCTGCCGCCGGTCTGGATCGGCGCCGAACGCGAGGCCGACCGCGATGCGCTCCGGACCCTCCTGCACGCCATCGGCGTCACGGTGGAGACGGAGGCGGTGCCTTCCAGGGGAGCGCTCTGCCTCCTCGCGCCCTATGGTCAGGATGCGACGACGGCGTGTCGACTGCACGTGACCGATCCTCGCAGGACCGTGTGCATCGACCTCCTGCCCGGTCTCGATCGGCACAGGACGCTGATGCTGACGCCCGCTACCGACGCCGGGGCCAGGGATGCCGCGCATGCCATTCTGGCGCGTGACGGCGTCGGCGTGACGGTGATCAACGACAGCGTCGGCTTCATCGTGCAGCGGACACTGGCCGCCATCGTGAACCTGGCCTGCGATATTTCGCAGCAAGGCATCGCGAGCGTCGAGGACATCGACGATGCCGTCCGGCTCGGGCTCGGCTATCCGCGCGGCCCGCTGGCCTGGGGCGACGCCTTGGGGGCGGACCGTCTCCACACGATCCTGACGCGCCTGCTCGCGACAACGGGCGATCCCCGCTACCGGCCGAGCCCGTGGCTCCGCCGCCGGGCTGCGCTCGGATTGTCCTTGCGCACCGCGGAACCGTGCGCGGCCTCAGCGGACACGCGCTGACGGGTCAAGCTCCGGAGGCTCGGATCGTTCTGTGGGCCACGGAGGCGGTGCGCGACCCCTTTGGCCGCACGCGCCACCTCCGCTCGACTTCGGGCACTGACCAAGCTCCGTCGTCGCGGACCGACGGCCGAAGCGAAGACATACATCAGAGGGAGGAACGACAGAATGGGCGCTTTGACCGGATTGAGGGTGCTCGACCTGAGCCGTGTGCTGGCCGGCCCCTGGTGCAGCCAGATCCTGGCCGACCTTGGGGCGGAGGTCATCAAGATCGAGCGTCCGCGACGGGGCGACGATACACGCGACTGGGGTCCGCCGTGGATGAAGGACGCTCGGGGAGAGCCGACCCGCGAGTCGTCCTATTATCAGTCGACGAATCGCGGAAAGTATTCCGTTGCGATCGATATCGCCTCTGTCGAAGGACAGGAGCTGCTGCGTATCCTCGCAATGAAATCTGACGTTCTCGTCGAGAATTACAAGGCCGGGTCTCTGGCGAAGTATGGCCTCGATTACGAGACGCTGTCGAAGGCCAACCCGCGTTTGGTCTATTGCTCGGTGACGGGCTTCGGGCAGACCGGCCCACGCGCGGCAGAGCCCGGCTACGACTTCATCATCCAGGGACTCGGCGGGTTGATGAGTATCACCGGCGAGCGGGACGACCTGGCCGGCGGAGGCCCGCAGAAGGTGGGCGTCGCCGTGGCCGATCTGATGACCGGGCTCTACGCGGTCGTGGCGATCGAGGCCGCTCTCCTGAGCCGGCACCTGACCGGCAGAGGCCAGCACGTCGACATGGCGCTCTTCGATGTGCAGATCGCGATGCTCTGCAACCAGAGCCAGAATTTCCTGGCTTCCGGACGGCCGCCCGGACGGTACGGCAATGCCCACGCGAACATCGTTCCCTATCAGGTGTTCCGAGCGTCCGACGCCGACTTCGTCATCGCCTGCGGCAACGATTCGCAATTCGTTTCCCTGTGCAAGGCCATTGGTCTGCCGGACCTTCCGAAGGACCCTCGCTTCGCGCGCAACTCCGACCGCGTGGTGAATCGTGTCGAGGTCGTCGGCATCCTCGCCGCGCATTTTCTCACCGGCACTGCGGAGGAATGGATCGGGCGCATCCATCCCCATGGTGTCCCGATCGGGCCGATCAACGACGTCGCCCAGGCCCTCGACGAGCCGCAGGTCAAGGCGCGCGAGATGCTGGTGGAGATCCCGCACCCCTTGAAGACGGACTTCATGACGGTGGGAAGCCCGATCAAGATGTCCGGCACCCCGGTCGAATATCCCGCGCCGCCGCCGATGCTGGGCGAGCACACCGCTTCCATCCTCCGACGCCTGGCCGGCGTGGATGACGAGCAGCTCGGGCAACTCGAGCGTCGAGGCGCCGTCGGCCTGCCACTCGAGTCTTGAGGACGCGGCAGCCCGAAACCGAGAATTCCCAGGAGGCCAAGCTCCGACGCGGGCAGGCATCCGACATCGATCCGGGAGACGAATCAGCAGCCATGACCGAAGCCTTCATCTGCGACTACATCCGCACGCCCATCGGCCGCTTCGGCGGCGCGCTCTCGTCCGTTCGGACCGACGATCTTGGCGCGATCCCGCTCAGGGCGCTGGCCGACCGCAATCCAGGTCTGGACTGGGCGAGCGTGGATGATGTGATCTTCGGGTGCGCCAATCAGGCGGGCGAGGACAACCGGAACGTCGCCCGGATGTCTCTCTTGCTCGCTGGCCTGCCGGACACCATCCCGGGCACCACGATCAACCGCCTGTGCGGTTCAGGGCTCGACGCCGTCGCCACTGCGGCCCGCGCCATCAAGTCGGGCGAGGCTGAACTCGTGGTCGCCGGCGGGGTCGAGAGCATGAGCCGCGCGCCCTTCGTGTTGCCGAAGGCGGAGGCCGCGTTCTCCCGCTCGGCCGAGGTCCACGACACCACGATCGGCTGGCGCTTCGTGAACCCGCAGATGAAGGCCCGGTATGGGGTCGATTCGATGCCGGGGACGGCGGACAACGTGGCGATCGACTATGAGATCGCCCGCGCCGACCAGGATCTCTTCGCCTTTCGCAGCCAGGAAAAGGCTGCGGCCGCGCAGGCGAATGGTCGCTTGAGCAGCGAGATCGTGGCAGTCCCTGTGCCGCGCAGGAAGGGCGAACCCGTCCAAGTGGCGACCGACGAGCATCCGCGTCTGACGAGTCTGGAGACTCTGGCGAAGCTGGCGCCCGTCAATCGGATAACCGGCGCAACGGTCACAGCGGGCAATGCCTCAGGGGTGAACGACGGTGCCGCGGCGCTGATCATCGCTTCGGAAGCGGCGGCGCGGCGGCACGGTCTCACGCCGGTCGCGCGCATCGTCGGAGGAGCGGCGGCCGGCGTGGCGCCCCGCGTTATGGGAATCGGCCCTGTTCCGGCAACCCGCAGGCTGCTCGGCCGCATCAATTGGACCGTCGAGGCGCTCGATGTGGTCGAACTGAACGAGGCCTTCGCGTCGCAGGGCCTGGCCGTGTTGCGCCAACTGGGCCTCGGCGATGACGAGCCGCGGGTCAATCCAAACGGCGGCTCCATCGCGCTGGGCCACCCTCTCGGCATGAGCGGCGCGAGGCTCGCCGGCACGGCTGCCCTCGAATTGTCCCTCTCCAGCAAGGCGCGAGCCCTGGTCTGCATGTGCGTCGGCGTCGGCCAAGGGATCGCTTTGGCTCTTGAGCGGACGTGAACCGACGATGCCTGTTGAGCATCGATTTGCGATGGACCGTGCCGGCTCTATCAGGACGAGGGACTGTCGAGCCTTCGCCAACCAAGCTGTCACAGCCCGAGAACTTGCATAGGTCGTGGATCAAAAACAGGGTCAATTCCACCCTGACCCTGCGCTAACTTTCGAATCGGATTACCCCGTTGGGGCAGATCAATCGAAATGTAGAGCCGACAGTGCTGCCCGGACTATAGATCCGGCGATAAAGCGGATCAGATCAGGAGAGGCGACGATGGCGCTGCCCGAACGCGAGAGCATGGACTTCGACGTGGTCGTCGTCGGGGCGGGGCCGGCCGGGCTCGCCACCGCGATCCGCCTCAAGCAGCGCGCGGCGGAAGCCGGCGGGGACATCTCGGTCGTCGTGGTCGAGAAGGGCTCGGAGGTCGGCGCCCACATCCTGTCCGGCGCCGTGGTCGACCCGACCGGCCTCGACGCCCTGCTGCCCGACTGGCGCCAGGACCCCGAGCGGCCGCTCAAGACCGAGGTCGCCCGCGACGCGTTCATGATGCTCACCAGGAACAGCGGCGTGACCCTGCCGAACGTGTTTTTTCCGCGTCTGATGTCCAACCACGGCAACTTTGTCGGCTCGCTGTCGAACGTCGCCAAGTACCTCGGCGCCCAGGCCGAGGCGCTCGGCGTCGAGATCTACCCGGGCTTCCCTGCCGCGGAGGTGCTGTTCGACGCGGCCGGCGCGGTCGTGGGCATCGCCACCGGCGATCTCGGGATCGCGAAGTCCGGCGCGCAGCGCGACGACTACACCCGCGGCATGGAGCTGCGCGCCAAGTACACGGTGTTCGGCGAGGGCGCCCGCGGCTCGCTGACCAAGGGGCTGATCCAGCGCTTCGCGCTCAACAAGGAAAGCGACCACTTCAAGTACGGGATCGGCGTGAAGGAGCTGTGGCAGCTCGCTCCCGACCGGTTCGAGCCGGGGCTGGTGCGCCACACGATGGGCTGGCCGCTGCCGAACAAGGCCGGCGGCGGCTCGTGGCTGTACCACTTCGACGACCACCTGGTCTCGGTCGGGTTCGTCACCCACCTGAACTACGAGAACCCGACCCTGTCGCCGTTCGAGGAGTTCCAGCGCTTCAAGACCCACCCGCTGATCCGCGACACGTTCGAGGGCGCCAAGCGCATCGGCTACGGGGCGCGGGCGATCATGGAGGGCGGCTGGCAATCGGTGCCCAAGCTCGTCTTCCCCGGCGGCTGCCTCGTGGGCGATTCCGCGGGCTTCGTGAACGTGCCGCGCATCAAGGGCTCGCACAACGCGATCCTGTCCGGCATCCAGGCGGCGGACGCGATCGCCGAGGCGCTGAAGGCCGGCCGGGCCGGGGACGAGCTCGCCGCCTACGAGGCCGGCTGGCGCGACAGCCCGATCGGGCAGGACCTCAAGGCGGTGCGCAACGTCAAGCCGCTCTGGTCGAAGTACGGCACGCTGGTGGGGGTCGGCCTCGGCGGGATCGACATGTGGGCGACGACCCTGCTCGGCGCCTCGCCGTTCGGCACGCTCGGCCACGGCAAGCCGGACCACGCCTGCCTGAAGCCGCTCTCGGAGGTGACGCCGATCGTCTACCCGAAGCCGGACGGCAAGCTGACCTTCGACCGGCTCTCCTCGGTCTACCTGTCGAACACCAACCACGAGGAGGACCAGCCGGCCCACCTCCAGGTCCGCGACCTGGAGGTGCAGAAGCGCTCCGAGCACGACGTGTTCGGCGGGCCCTCGGCGCGCTACTGCCCGGCGGGCGTCTACGAGTGGGTGGAGGACGCCTCCGCCTCGGACGGGGTGCGCTACCAGATCAACGCGCAGAACTGCGTCCACTGCAAGACGTGCGATATCAAGGACCCGAACCAGAACATCGACTGGGTACCGCCGGAAGGCCCGGGCGGGCCGAACTACCCAAATATGTAGTTGTGTAGATCTTTTATGACAATCTGTTATCGGAATAAATAAAAGTCGTTTTGGGACTATGGAGCTAGGGAGACTGTTATGAAGGTTCTAGTGCCCGTCAAGCGGGTGGTCGACTACAACGTGAAGATCCGCGTGAAGGCCGACGGATTGGGCGTGGAACTCGCCAACGTCAAGATGTCGATGAACCCCTTCGACGAGATCGCCGTCGAGGAGGCGATCCGCCTGAAGGAGAAGGGCAAGGCCACCGAGATCGTCGCGGTATCGATCGGGCCGCAGCAGGCGCAGGAGACCCTGCGCACCGCGCTCGCCATGGGCGCCGACCGCGCGATCCTCGTGAAGACCGACGTGAATTGCGAGCCGCTTGCCGTCGCCAAGATCCTCAAGGCGGTCGTCGAGAAGGAGATGCCCGAGCTCGTCATCCTCGGCAAGCAGGCGATCGACGACGACTGCAACCAGACCGGCCAGATGCTCGGTGCCCTGCTCGGCTGGCCGCAGGGCACCTTCGCCTACAAGATCGAGGCGGGCGAGGGCGGGATCGACGTGACCCGCGAGGTCGATGGCGGCCTCCAGACGGTCGCCCTCAAGCTCCCGGCGATCGTCACCACCGACCTGCGCCTCAACGAGCCGCGCTACGCCTCGCTGCCCAACATCATGAAGGCCAAGAAGAAGCCGCTCGACGAGCTGAACCCCGAGGGTCTCGGCGTCGACGTGACCCCGAAGCTCAAGGTGCTCAAGACCGCCGAGCCGCCGGGCCGTCAGGCGGGCGTCAAGGTCGGCTCGGCTGCCGAGCTCGTTCAGAAACTCAAGGTCGAGGCCGGCGTCATCTGATTCTTCTCGGACTCGGCGTCGCTCCCCCAGAGGTCGAGCGGCGCGAACCGCAACCGGAGTTCACGCGCACATGACCACGCTTCTCTTCGTCGAGCACGGCGACGGCCAGATCAAGGACGGCACGCTGAAGGCGCTCACCGCCGCCAAGGCGATCGGCGCGCCGGTCCACGCCCTGGTCCTGGGCTCCGGCACTAAGGCGGTCGCTGACGCGGTGGCCAAGCTCGACGGGGTCGAGAAGGTGCTCAACAGCGAGGAGGCGGTCTACGACCACGACCTCGCCGAGCCGGTCGCGGCCCTGATCGCGGCGGTCGCCGAGCCCTACGAGACGGTCATCGCCTCGGCCACCACCACCGGCAAGAACGTGCTGCCGCGGGTGGCCGCGCTGCTCGACGTGGCGCAGGTGTCCGATATCATCAGGGTGGTGGCGCCCGACACGTTCGAGCGGCCGATCTACGCCGGCAACGCCATCCAGACGGTGCAGGCGCCCGGCCCGAAGCGGGTGATCACCGTCCGCACGGCGGCCTTCAAGGCGGCGGAGGAGGGCGGATCGGCGGCCCTGGTCGAGGTGGTGTCGGCGGCGGCGCCGGAGGCCGGCGGCTCCACCTTCAAGGGCGAGGAGATCGCCAAGTCCGACCGGCCGGAGCTGGCCTCGGCGCGGATCATCGTGTCCGGGGGGCGCTCGCTCGGCTCGGCCGACAAGTTCCACGAGTTGATCGAGCCGCTGGCCGACGCGCTGGGTGCCGCGGTCGGCGCTTCGCGCGCGGCGGTGGACGCCGGCTACGCGCCGAACGACTGGCAGGTGGGTCAGACCGGCAAGGTGGTGGCGCCGGACCTCTACGTCGCGGTGGGAATCTCCGGCGCCATCCAGCATCTCGCCGGGATGAAGGATTCGAAGACCATCGTTGCGATCAACAAGGACGAGGACGCGCCGATCTTCCAGGTGGCCGATTACGGCGTTGTTGGTGATCTTTTCTCTATAGTTCCAGAACTGTTAGATGAGATCCGCCGCAATATTGGCCAGTAGCTGCATTTGTAAGCGTTGGACTCGCAAAGTCGCCACTAAAGCGTCGTCCTAGAAATTGGACTCGCGGGTTGCGAGGGTGCGGCTGACCTGATTGCCTTGTGCGAGGAGGTGGATCATGTGTGGCTGCTACTCTTTAGGATCTTCGCGAGCGGATCACCGGGTTTGTCGAGAACGGCGGTTCTCGCCGAGCTGCGGCCCGGCAGTTTTCGGTCAGTGCGAGTTGCGCGATCAAGCTGGCGTGGCGTCCCTCTCGGACCAGCTCCGCGGCACCGGCCCGCCAAGGGCGCCCCAAGGGCAGCGGCAAGCTGGAGCCGGTGGCGGATTTCCTGATCGCAGCGGTGGAGGCTACGCCCGACGTCACCATGCCGGAACTGGCCGAGCGGCTTCTGACCGAGCATGGTGTGACGGCGACGCCGGCCATGCTGTCGCGCATCCTCTGCCGTAAGCCCTCGGTGAGGCTTCCTTTTACCCATATCCTGTCGATGTCCGCGCGAGGGCGGCTCCGAGCGCAATGTCGGTGAGCCGTGCAAAGCCGCGCCACATGACGAGATTGCCGGGCGGCGGATCGCGTGAGCGGGCGAGGTAGCCGCCGAGGCGCGCGGGCGGATACGAGCAGGCCTATGTAACGGTAAGAACCGCCGTGCATGCCCGCCCCGGTGACGGCAGCCGGATCGTCAATCGCCTCGCGCGCGGCGACTTCGTCAATGTCGGCGCGTCTCGGGGCACCTGGTGCTACGTCGATGTCTACGGCGGCTCCGGCTGGGTGGCGGGCCGCTTCATCGGACGCGGCGCCAACCCGTACCATGGTCACGGTCCCGCCGGTCCCGGCATTCCCCCGCAGGAACCCGGAACCTATGGCCGTGGTCCGGCCGGACGGTCCTGAGCCGCGCCATTCACGGGAGCGGGTAGGGACCGAGGAACAGATCGCCGAGGGCTCGGCGCCGTAGATAGGTGAGCCGGCGCCGCCGCAGATGCTCGGGCCGGTCGTGCAGCAGGTGGCAGCGCTGGCACCACGCCGCCAGATCCCGGTCGCCGTTCAGGCTGGTGTCGTGCGCCCGATGGCAGGTCGCAAGGATCGGCAGCGTCAGCCGGGCTTCGGCCAGGGCCGCGAGCCCGGGCGGGCGCCGCAGCGGCCGACCCCGGCCGGAGCGCCAATGCCCGGCCTCGGCATCGTACCACGTCCCCTCGTCCAGGCAGACGATGACCTGCCCGTGCGGGCGTCCGCAGGCCTCGCAGCGCCCGCCGGCCCGGCCGAAGCGGATCGCGTCCGAGAGCTGCGGCCAGTCGATCGGGTAGAAGTGGCGGTGTTCGGGGTGGATCGGCACGATGCGGCCACGCTAGCAAGGCCGGCTGAACGGCGAATCCCCCTCGATCGCAGGGCTGCGGGACATCGACGCGTAGAGGCCCGGAGCCAGAGGAGGGGCGAGGCCTCGCGACGGGATGAGTGATCGGAGAGAGGCTCCGGCCCCGTCGCGAAAGCGTCTCCATGGACCGACATCGCTCCGCCGCTGGCCCAGCCGATCTCCCTTTCTCCCGACCTGCCCGCCTCCTCGTCCTCGCCTGCTCGGCGACGAAGCGCCCCGATCCCGACCGCATCCCGGCGCTCGCGCGCTACGACGGCCCGCTCTGGCGCACGCTGCGCGCCGCCGACCCGGACGGCCGAATGGCCAAGGTCGCCTTCCTCTCGGCCCATTACGGCTTTCGCGACGCGGCGACCCCGATCGCCGACTACGACGCGCGGCTGACGCAGGACCTCGCCGAGCGGATGATCGCCGGCGGCGTGACCACGCGCTGGCCACGGCCACCCTCGCCGCGGCGACCCGACACCTATGGGATGCACGCCGGCGCCGAGATTGCCGGGCTGACCCGCTACGGCGACGAACCGGTCGAGGACGTCGCGCTGGTCGGCGGCCAGCTCTACCTGACGGTGATGCACGCCCTCGTGCGCGGCTTCGTCGAGATGGGCTGCGTGCGCCGCGATGCCCGCGTCAGCGTCCTCAACGGGCCGATCGGCCTGATGCGCCGGGACCTGCGGCGCTGGCTGTGCGGAGCCGCTCGGGCGCGGGGAGGGCGGCCATGACCGCCCGGGTCGGGCACAATGGCGGACCGGCCCTGGACGAGCCGGCCGACACCCGCCCCGGCCGGTGCAAGCACTGTCGGCACTGGAACGCGCCCTCGAGGAGCAGCGCGCCTACGAGCTGTTCCACCTCGGCTTGTCGCGCCGCCGCGTCCGGCGGCCGACAGGCGCCTGCGACCGCGTCCTGATCGGCAACAGCCGGACGCCGACCTTCTCGGCCACGACGGGCGAGTTCGGCTTGCCGGAACTTCGAGGCGGCGCCTCCGCCGCCGATGCCGAAGGGCGGCGGCTTCGTCACGATCTGGGAGAACGGCCGCGTCGTCTGGCAGGGCAGGGAGGAGGACATCCCGGCCCGCTTCCTCCAGCAGGACCTCGGCCTGTGACGGCGTGGCCCCGCCACAGAGCGGGATGACGCTAATTCGTGTTATCTGTATAATCCGTGTAACTCAGAGGGGGGAGAGCATGCCCGAAAAATCCGTCACCACCGCCGAGTTCCTCCGCCACTTCGGCCGCTACCACGACGAGGCGCGCCTGGCGCCCCTGACCCTGACCAAGCACGGCCGGCCATCCCTGGTCGTGCTCTCGGCCGACACCTACCGGCAACTGACCGAACAGGCCGACCCGCGCCGGGCCTATGCCGCAGGAGAGACGCCCCCGGAGCTGGCGCACCTCATCCTGGACGAACTCGACCGCCAGTCGGCCGAGCACGGGAGCAACTAGGATGACCGGCGCTTTCCCGTCGGGCACGGTCATCGCCTATCCCTACCTGTGGCGGTGGCAGCGGGAGGAGGGCCGGTTCAACGCGCCCAAGGATCGCCCGACCTGCCTGGCCATCACCGTGCCCGATCAGGCCCAGGGGCTGACCCACCTCGTCCTGCTGGCCATCTCCGGAACCCCGCCGGGCGAGGGACAGATCGCCCTCGAGATCCCGGTGCTCGAACTGCGCCGGGCTGGCCTGTCGACGCTGAAGCGCGGCTGGGTCATGGTCAGCGAGTACAACTACGACGTCGCCGAGCGGTCCTTCCACTTCGACCCGAACCAGACGCCACGCGGCTCGTTCGGACCCGGGTTCATGAACCTGATCCGGACCGCGATCCGTCCGCTCTTCACCGCCGCCCAGGGCCGGATCGACCGGACCCTGTGACCGCATTTCGCTATGAGATCGATGTCCTGTCGATGGCGCGCCCGGCTGGCGGTGGTCGACCCCGCTCTCTCGCAGCAACCCCGATAGGCCGTCGCGGCCTTCCACGATCAACCCTCGAGGGGTCCGCTCCGCAAGCGGGCGGCCGCTCCCGGCTTCGCCTCCCGCGGTGATCGCGGCCGCTCCCGGCCTTCTGGGGCGCTGTCGAGCGGGGATCGCCCCCGCTCCGTCAGGAGCAAGACCCCGATGGCGACCGATCTCACCCTCGCGAACCGCTACGCCCACAGCCTCGCGCTCTCCCTGATGGTCCCGGTCACCGTCTTCCGCTCCGAGGCCGGCTACGCCGTCGTCACCTCGGACGAGTTCGAGGGCGATCCCGCCAGCGTCGTCACCGAGTTCGATCCCCATGAGGGGTGAACCGCGCGCGGGGGCAGTTTCGAGGCTGCCCCTCCCCCGATGCAGACCGGCCGGGCTCGATGTCGGGGATCGCTTCGCCTTTTGCGCGCGCCCCGGCCTGCCGCAGGCCGTTGCGGTTCGAAGGCAACGCTTTTCCGTCGACCGACATTCCGCCTGCTCGAGCGGCTGTCTGGTCATTGACTGACGATACGATTTTTCCAAAATTCGATACAACCTTACGCAGAGGTTGTTGAAATGAGTGTTGTCGGACGACACGCCGGTCAATCGGCTGGTCGGTTGAAACTCACGACGGCTGTCGTGGCGGCGTATGTCATGAACAATTACGTGCGTCCGCGCGAGATCGTCACGCTGATCGGCGCCGTCCATGAAGCATTGGACCAAATCGGCCGAGAGGAATTGATAACGCAGGATGATGCAGCTTCGGAGAAAGCTCAAGCGCTCTCCACGATGCCGACGCCGGAACAGATCCGTCGATCGATTACGCCGGATGCGTTGATCTCCTTCATCAACGGAAAGCGCTACAAGACCCTGAAGCGACATCTGACGGAGCGCGGCCTGACGTTTGCCGCTTATCGAGCCCTCTACGGGCTGCCGGCCGATTACCTGAAGACGGCCGCGAACTACTCGATCAGGCGCGCCGCCATTGCCCGAACCCACAAATTCGTTCCGAGGCATTCTCGGGTCACCAAGCAGGCGCCGATCGCGAACCGGGCGGCGGGGCGTGGCCGCAGGAGCTAGCGGTACGCCCACGCCGTCACCTTGGGATCGGAGAGTCGTCCGTTGCCCTCCGCGCCGTGGGTGGTGGGACGCGATCCCCCGGCCTGTGGCGCCGCCGCGAGCCAGAGGAGCCCTGTTCCGAACCGAGATCCCTACCGGCCGCGCCCGAAGGCCCTGCAAACGTCGGATCATGGGGACGGTGCTGCCCGGTGCGAGATCTCCTTGCGTTGCGTCCGGCAGCCTGGCCCGTGGAGGACGTCGCGGTGCCGTGCCGGCTGATGGTGGATCCGAGAAGGCCAAGGTTCACCTCGCGCGCTGAGCGCAGCCGCAGCCCATGGGCCTCGTGGATGGGCGGTTCTATCCGGGGCGCCCGGGACCACCGCAACGGCGGAGGCCGGGTTTCTTCCCCGCCGCCAAGGCGGCTCCTCGCGGAACAACAAACCCGTCCCTCGCCGTCCTCCGCTGCGCTGCGGCCTGCACGCAGGTGCGGCGCCGGGCAGCCTCCGGCTCGACGACCGCCATCGAGGCCGCAGGGCGCGGCCGAGAGCAACCGGACGAGGAGCACACCATGGCGACCATCGGCACCTTCACCCAGACCCAGACCGGCTTCACCGGCGACATCGCCACCCTGACGATCCAGGCGCGCAAGGTCGCGATCGTGGAGGAGAACCGCGGCGGCGAGAACGCGCCCACCCACCGCATCTACCTCGGCAAGGCCGAGATCGGGGCGGGCTGGGCCAAGGTGTCGAAGGGCGAGCGGGACTACATCTCGATCAAGCTCGACGACCCGAGCCTGCCGGCGCCCCTCTACGCCCGCCTCTTCGCGGAGGAGGATGGCAGGACCCACTCGCTGGTCTGGACCCGCTCCAGCGGTCGCCGCCAGGACTGATCGAGGCCTCCGCCGCCCCGCCCTTCGGGCGGGGCGGGACCGTGCGACACCCGGAGGGCCCAGCAGAGCGCACGGTCTCCGACAGGCCGGACGGACGCCCCAGCAGCGGACCCGGCGCCCGAGGCAGACGGCGGCCGATCACCGTCTGGAACTTCGCCCGTGCGCGCCGGTGCGGGGGATCGGCGACATTCCGCGCGAGGGGATCGAGGGGGGCTCGTCGGTCGAGGTGCCGGCCTCCTCGAACGACGTCGCCCCGCGTCCGTAATTCTCAATATTCCCCGGGCCTTTAAGAGTACTTTATCCCTATCTCGACTAGAGCGAGGGGAGCGTGATCGGTTGGGGGGACGGATCGTGACGACGGTAGCAGCAGCGACGGCGCAAAGGACGAGAGCAGCGTCGTCCGAGCACTCGGTTGGCGGCAAAGCCGCGACCAGGCCATCGTCGACCGCGACCCAGACCGGCGCGAGCCCGACGACGACCTCGTCCGCCAAGGCGGGTGCCGCGGCGGTGGTCGATCTGAGTGCCAACGCGAAGGCTCAGCTCGCCAACCTCGTCAGTGGAGCGCCGTCGACCTCGGGCGCCATCGGCATCAAGTCGTTCGACGAGGTGGTGCAGGATCGCTCCAAAGCCTTGGCCGACACCCTCGTTTCACGGCTGACGAACCTGGGCATCCCGCTCGACGAACCGATCGATCTCAAGTTGGATAGCGCCGGAAACGTCACGACCGACAGTCCCTACAAGAAAAAAATCGAGAAGATGTTCAAGGACGACCCTGAGCTCGCCAAGGAGTTCAGGGAAGTTGCCGGACTCAACGCGATGAAGGCGGCGCAAAAGGCGCTGGAGGCCTTCGACAAGGAAAAGAAGGCGGCCCGGAACGACGAGGAGCGCGACGCCGCCTATGGACGCTACACCGCACGGCTGATGAAGTCGCAGGACCTGTCGGGTACGATGACGCTCGACGACGGGAAGCTGCGGTCGTGGAGCGTCGAGTTCATGAACAGCTCGGTTGGTGAAGTCGCGGCGCCCAAGGCGAGCGCGAAGGCCGAAGCGGCCGCGACGCAGCGGGTCGTGCGCACTGTCTAAGCAGAGATTCGTGGGCTGACCAACGGATCGCGCTGGCGGCGGTGGTTCAGGTTGGCGACGGCGTCATGGATGGTGGTGTCGAGATCATCGAGCTCGGTGAAGGTTCGATGGGCCAGGTGATGCGCCTTGAGATCGCGCCAAACGCCCTCGATGTCGTTGAGTTCGGGGGCATAGCGCGGCAGCCACTCGACGATGAGCCAATGCCGACGTGCGTCGAGGGCGGCCCGGCTGGCCTTGCTGGTGTGGATCGGGCCGTTGTCGAGGACGAGGACGACGGGTTTGGTCGGCTGGCCGGGTCTGGGACCGTAGAGGCCGTCGAGCCGCTCCAGCAGGCCGATGAAGTCGGTGCTGCGCTTCGTGCGCGCCGTGGTCACGACGAGGTCGCGGCGAGCGTGGTCGAGGGCGCCCAGCACGGCGATCTTGCGGGCCGGCGCCGGCACGCGCAAGTCGGCCCCGCGCGGCGCCCAGGCCCGGGCGAGATAGGGATGGGTCAGCGCCTCGCTCTCGTCGACAAACAGCAGCACGATGTCGCCGGCCTGTGCCTGCTGCTTGCGCAAGGACAGGCGCAGGCCGACCCGTGCGACGGCCTCGGCGTCCTGGCGGCCCTTCAGCGTGTGGCGCGGCCGCCGGTAGCGGAGCCCCCTTTGGCCCGCAGCACCTTCGAGAGTTGCGCGCGCGAGATCGTGACGCCTTCCCGGCGCTCGATCTCCTCGGCGAGCCGGACCAGGGTCCAGTTGGTGCGGTCGGCCACCGGCGCGCTCAGCAGAGGCACCGCGACACGCAAAGCCGCCTCGGCCTTAACCGGAGCCGGTCCAGACGCCACACGCGTGCGCAGGGCCGCGATGCCCTCGGCCTGGAAGGCGCTGCGCCACAGCCGCACCGTGTTCTCCTGCACCCCGAAGGCTTCGGCGATCCGCGGGCTGGTCCAACCCGACAGCGTCAGCAGGATCGCCCGCGCCCGGTCCGCCTCCGGCCGGTCCGCGCCGCCAGCCAGAGCCGACAACTCAGCGCGCTGCGCCGCCGTCGCCGACAACCGCGATCGTCCCGCCATGATCCGCCCCGCCTCGCCGTCAGGCCCATCGAATCACGCCAGCCATCCGTTGAGAAGACCGCACCACTCTGCTTAGACACGCCGCAGGAGCGGGCAGCGGCGTCCGCCGTCTCACCACATACGGCGTTCAAGCACCAGTTCACGGTGACGCAGGAGAAACATGACCGACAGCCCGGAAGCTTCCGTGATCGACGTTTATCAGCGCCACGGCGCGGCATGGGCCGAGCTGCGCGGCGATACTTTGGTCGAGAATGCGTGGCTTGATCGCTTCTGCAACCTGCTGCCACCCGGAGCGGCGGTGCTCGACGTTGGCTGCGGCTCGGGCCTGCCGATCGCAGGCGAGCTGATCCGGCGCGGTTTCGACGTAACGGGGGTGGACGGCACCCCGACGATGCTCGCGCTGTTCCGGCGCAATCTGCCAGGCGCCCCGGCGCATCTCGCGGACATGCGCCAACTTGCCTTGGGCCGACGTTTCGCAGGGCTGATCGCCTGGGATAGCTTCTTTCACCTCTCGCCCGACGATCAACGCGCCATGTTCTCCCGTTTCCAAGCCCATGCCGTACCGGATAGCGCTCTGATGTTCACGAGCGGGACTGCCGAAGGTGCCGCCATTGGCGAGTTGGAGGGCGATCCTCTCTATCATGGCAGCCTTGACCCGGACGAGTATCGAACCCTGCTCGATGCCACCGGTTTCGAGGTTGTCGCTCACGTATTGGAAGATCCGGACTGTGGTCATCGCACCGTCTGGTTGGCTCGCCAGTACGGTTGATTGGGCGGCAGCTTTGTCGGACGGAGAATGAAAAGCTGCCAGTCCGGTTTCCACATCAAGCAGTTGTTCCACGCAGTTCGCTAGCCCATCTTATTCACCACGCCGAGATCAAAGTGGGCCAACCGCCTGACCGCATTGGTCTTTTCCTGAAACGGCAGCGGACAGAAATTGTCTCGGCCAAAAAACTCATAAAACGCGCCCTTTTCAACGCGTCGAGACCGATCACGTCCGCCCTCGTGAATAAGACGGGCTAACCCGTCTTATTCACTGGAGTGGTGGATTTGGGGTGGCGAGCGTAGCGTAAGGCATTGATGTGGCTTAGGGATTGGGTGCTGACGCCAACGTCCACCACCGGATCGAGCCCGCCACGCCCGCCATGTCTGATCCTACGGCCGCCGCGTTCGCGTTTCCATCCGTGCGGGGCAGAAAGCTCACAGCCGCCTTCGATGGCGGACGCCTGACCTCGGACGGCGGCGTGCTGCTCCTGGCTCAGGCCGCCCGGCGGCTCGGCATCGCCGAGAAGCTCGCCGCGGTGATCCCTGACGGCCGCGATCCGAGCCGGGTCGTGCATCCGCTGCCGGAGATCGTACTGGCGCGCATCCTGGCCATCGCCTGCGGCTACGCGGACGCCGACGACCTCGACCACCTGCGCGCCGACCCGGCCTTCAAGCTGGCCTGCGGCCGCCTGCCCGAGAGCGGGCGCGACCTGATGAGCCAGCCCACCGTCTCGCGGCTGGAGAACACCCCTGGCCTGCGCGACCTGATCCGCCTCGGGCGGGTGCTGGTCGATCTCTACTGCGCCAGCTACGCCGTGCCGCCCGCGGCCGTCACCCTGGACATCGACGACACCTGCGACGTGGTGCATGGCCAGCAGCAACTCTCGCTGTTCCACGGCCACTATGATGCGCGGTGTTTTCTGCCGATCCACGTCTACGACACCGCCACCGGCTGCCCGGTCGCGGTGATCCTGCGGCCGGGCAAGACGCCCTCGGGCTGCGAGGTGCGCGGCCATCTGCGCCGCCTGATCCGGGCGATCCGCAGGCACTGGCCCGACACCGCCATCACCCTGCGCGGCGACGGCCACTACGGGCGGCCCGAGGTGATGGACTGGTGTGAGGACCACGGCATCGCCTACATCTTCGGTCTCAGCGGCACCAAGGCGCTGGCTGCCAAGGTCGAGCCGACCGCCGACCACATCCGGGTCGTGCGGGCGATCGGCAAGAAGGATGCGGAGCGCGGCTTTGCCGAGACCACGCACGCGGCCAAGTCCTGGCGGCAGAAGCGCCGCGTGACCGCTCGTATCGAAGCCACCCGGCTCGGGCTCGACATCCGCTACATCGTCACGAATATCACGACCGGCACGCCCGAATGGCTCTACGCCGATTTGTACTGCGCCCGCGGGCAGGCCGAGAACCTGATCAAGCTGCACAAGGGCCAGCTTGCCTCCGACCGAACCTCATGCCGCTCGGCCGCCGCCAACCAGATGCGGCTCGTGCTGCACACCGCCGCCTACTGGCTGATGCTCACCGTACGCGATGCCGTCCCGAATGCGCACCGCCTCGCCAAGGCCGAGTTCGCCACGCTCCGCCTGCGGCTGCTCAAGCTCGGCGCCCGCATCCGCGAGACCGCGACCCGCGTCCGCCTCGCCTTCGCTGCCGCCTGCCCCGAGGCCGACCTGTTGCGCCACCTCATAGTCGCGCTCGCCCCGGCACCAGCCTGAACGAGGGGGCTGTGACACCCCGACCAACCCATCACCGTCCCTCCAGCGCCCGCGAGCCAAGCCTGATCCACAAGCGTCGAATCGGACGGACAACCCCGCTCGTCAGGACCCCAAAACTGACAGTCCGCTGCCGCCCGGTGAATAAGACGGGCTAGGGTCAAAACTTAATCGGATTGACTATGCGAGGGGCTGCTTGCGACCCTTCTGAGACCTTCGAAAGGTCCGCTTGCTGGCAGTCTGATTGGCCACGAATGACTGAGTGCGGCCGAAAGCTGCCTAGTCGGTTCTGGAAGGCGGCTTGTCCATCCGGACGTCAAAATCATGCATGAGTGTCCCAATTTCGCCGATCCTATAGACGGCATTGACCACCGCCTAGGGAAGTGGCGTAAAGGCCAGCATTGAAGAGTCAATATTTGTTGTATCATATCGCCAAGTCGTTTAATTTTGTTCCCAATTCAATCCAGATTTACATATTTTAAGCGGTAAGCGACATTCCGCAACTAATAATATTAATCCCCGCGCAGATTTGTTGCGAAGCGTGTGTTTCTGTAATTGCATAGGGTAGCAAACATCCGAGCTCGATCAAATAGCGGCTTGGCTGCATCGTGAAGACCGCGCTTTTGATAGATGCTCGCCAGCAAACCTAGCGTAGACACCTGCCTAAGCTTCAGATCGTTCATCGTCGCCTGCTGCAGGCATCTTCTCGCCAGACTGGCGGCATGCCGTGTTTCGCCGATCTGCAGCAGGAACGAAGCACGCACGTAGAGAACCTCGCAAAGCAACCGCGGCAAGCCCATGACCTCGGCGTAGCGCTCGAGATCGTCGAGTTCCGACTGGACGCCGTCCCTCTGAGGGCTCGTTGAGGATCGGTTGATCTCCAGCCGGACGCGGGCCAAGCGGGCGATCTGTCGGATATCCTCGTGACCGCCCTTCTCCGCGTGCGAGATCGCCTGCTCCACCGCCCGAAAGGCTTGGCCCTGGAAGTCGGGACTCCAGGCCCGGTACAGATCAGCGAGGTGCCGGGAGAAGATCGCGACCCCGCGCGAGTGCCCGGACGCGCGCAGACTCTTGATGGAGCTACGATACTTCGCCTGGGCAGTCTCGAAATCCCCGGCGATGTGGGCGCAGACGCCGATGTAGCCGTTGGCCACGGCCCCGATGACGTGATGCTCGTTCGGACGAGCGGCGACGATCTCGAGTTGACTGCGCGCCGACGACACGCGGCCGCGCTCCATGTCGACGATCGACTTGTTCAGCATCAGCCGCGACCGCAACGGTCCGTGCTCCGACCCCGGCTCGATCCGCTCCGCCGCCGCCAGAGCGCGCCCGAACAGGGCCAGCGCGTCGTTGAGCCGGCCTTCGATCAGGCTCAAGAGCCCGCACTCGTTGTAGAGCCACACGATCTCCTCGGCGAAGAACGGCGTGCCGGGATGGTCGTGCTCGAACTCGGCTCCCTCGAAGACTCGGGTCGTTTTGGGGTCCTCGTAGGACAGGCCGACGGCCTTCTTGAGCAGCCAGCGGATCTGGAGGCGGTGCTCCTCGAAATAGCCGCATCGGGGACCATTCCAGTCGCCGAAATCGTCGAAGCGCGAGACCACGCCGACCGAGTAGACCGACCGCACGACGCCGAAGGCGGCTCGCAGCATCCGTGACGGCAGCCCTTGCGCGGATTGTATCGCCACCTTTTCCGCCGCCGCCTCCGCCGCCTCCTTCCTCGCCGCCTCCACCTCTCGATCCTTCTGCGCCGTCTCCACCGCCGCAGCCGCCTTCTCTGCCGGAGCCGCCACCGCCGCCTTCTTCGCCGCCGCCGCGTTCTCCGCATCAACCGCAACAGCCTTCGCCGCCGCAGCCGCCGTCTTCGCCGCATCCTCTGCCTTCGCCGCCTCCGCCACCGTCTCCGCCACCATCCGTGCCCGATCCGCGTCGTGATAGGATGACGGGGTGGTGATCGCCTCGGAGTCCTTCGGGAACCCGGTCCAGTCAGCGATCAGCGCATCGAGGTCGCGGACCGCCTCGGCCCGCGGCTTGGGCAGGTCGTTCGGCAGGGTCCCGTAGAGCGACAGAGTGTACTGGTCGACCGCCGTGAACTCGACCGCCGGGGCGTGCAGGCGCTGATAGATCGAGCGTTGCAGCAACCTATGCAGCGTGAAGCGCCAAAGGGGTTCGGGGACGGGCGGCTTGTTCTCTTCTCCATCGGACGGCGCATCCGGCCTGACTGGCGTATCCGACCGACCCGGGACATCCTTCGAATCCGTCAGGCCCTCCTGAAGACGGAAGATCAGGCAGCGGTGGACGAGGATGTCGAGCGCCGCCTGGACCAGGACGACGCAGCAGCGCGACCGTTTGCGCTCATCCGTATGCGCTTTTTCTTTATCGGCCTCGTTGACGATGTTCCTGCACAGCTCACGGATCTTGGGCGCCGCAGCGAGGACGTCCGCGGTCAGAGGATTGCCGGTGACACCAAGGTGCCACAGGATCACCTGCTGCAGGCGCCAGCCATCGGGACTCTCCAATCTTTTTTCGAGCTCACGGGCAAGATCTTCGACGATCGTCTCAGCTTTGGTGAATTTGCCGCCCAGACAAGCTTTGTTCGCCTTCGTCATCCTCTGAGCCAGCGTGGGTACGATCTTGCAGGCGTCCGGCAACGGCATTTTGGAATCGTGACGGGTCGCGTAGAACTGGAGCACGTAGCCGATCATCAACTCGGGGCGCGCGGGCAGCGGCGCGCCGTGCATGTGGCCCAGGGCATCGCTGAACCAACGCACGATCCGATCGGCCGCGAAGGCGCCTGATCCCGGCTTCCCGGCCGCCTCGTCCGCCGCCGCGCAGGCGATGGACAGCACGAGGCGATAGCCGCCGCAGAGGCCGAACACCGTCTTGAAGTCCGCGTCGAGGGACGAGAGACGTGGGTCAGAGGGCGGCTGATCCGCAGGTTGTCTGGCAATTTCACGGGCGATCTCATTGAATGTTCGCTCACGAATGCATTCGTTCAAAATATCTTTCGGTATTCTTTGGTTAATTTTCTTTTCTTCGGCACGATCCAGAATGAGAAGCATGGTCTTTCGGACCATCAGGCAGGCGTTCTTCGCGAGATAAGGCTTACCGGCAAGTTCAGCGGCGATGGCCTTCGAGAGCTCCCGCTGGCGATCGTGATCGAGATCGGGCACCGACCGTTCCGGCGCTCCGGCAGCGTCCCTCGAGAGCCTGCCTGGGTTGGCGGCCAGGGCGAGGGCGACCCGTGGAAAGAATGTGCCGATCACCAGCGAGGCCCGCGTCTCGTGAAGCAGGTGGACGAACGCGGTCGGGCTGCCGGGCGACGTCGGTCGCCACCGGAGGTCGCCGGTCGTGGTCCAGCCGCTCTCGTCGCGGATCTCGTGCTGCTGGACGACTTTCGCGAGCTTTCGCCGTCCCTCCTCGTCTACCTTCTCCCGCACGAGATGCTCCAGCGGGATCGGGGCGACGGTACACAATGCGCCAGATGCCTGCTCATAGCGATGGCCGGGTCGGTCCTTGCGGAACATGATCGGCACGCCGCCGGTCACGCCGACCAGCATCAGGTCGATCGGCGCGTGATCCGCGCGCTTCGACAGGACCGCCTCGACGAGGCGGGAGGCCTGCCCCGTCTTGGGCTGACCGTCGCTGTTGAACAGAACCTCGACGGCGTTGATCGCGATGAGGATGCGCGCTCGCGCATGGACGTGGTGTTCGCTGTAGAGCTCGAACAACCGCGTCAGCTTGCCGAGGCGGTTCTTTTCGAGGTCGCGGCCGGCCGCGACGATCGCGCGGGTCGCCGGACTGTCTTTGAGTTCTCCGAAGACCTCTGGCGCGCTGTAGACGAGGATGTTGGCCAAGCGGTCGAAGGCCGAGGTGAATTCGGCGGAGAACCGCAGGTTCAGGGCGACCACCGCGGCGTAGGGCGGCAGATTCTTGTCCTTCGGCCACGACACTTCGATAAACCGCTCGACCTGCTCGGACGAGCGCAGATTCTCGAAGAAGTCGCCCCTCCCGGCCCCGCGCTTTGCGAGAAGGATGAAGATCCGACGCCCGGCCTTGTTATGCGTCTTGTCATGCGTGAAGACTTCGGGTCGTTGATTCGCCCAAGGGCGTTTGAGGGCGGAGTCCGGCTGATCGCGCGCGTATCGCAGCGCGCTGAGAAAGCTGCCGAACATCTGCGACGGGGCGCCGGCGAAGAAGCGGTCACCGTGATTGCCGGGGAGGCTGCCGGCGGGCGCGCCCGGATCGGGCGAGGCGAGGACGGGCAAGGCGAGCGGATGCCGCCCGCAGAAGGGGACATTCTTTCCGCGGAGCAGCAGTTCCTGGAACGGTCCGCCCGTCAGCCGCGGGATCGGCAGCGCGTGCCAATCGCGCTTCCACCGCACCCAGCCCGCCTCGATGCTGAGAAGCTTGGCGCACAGGCTCAGTCCGATCAGCGCGTCGGGCAGGCCGTCGAGGGCCGCGACGTAGGCGAGCGCGACCCGGCGCCAGGCCCTCCGGTGCTGCGCATTCCGGTCGTCCTCGGAGACTCCGAGAACGAGTTCGTATTGTGGATCCGCTTCACCTGATCGATCTTTCGGTAGGCTCTTGATCGCGAACTCGAGTTCTGGAACCAGCTTGATCGACGACGCTATGGCATTCACGTCTCTGGATTGTTCTCCAACATTTCTCTCGAACAGTCTCATGGCAGCAGACAACGCCGCCTTTAGGACTTCCATCTCAAGTGTTGGGTGTAATAATCTGGCCTCAATATGGTCCTGCGAGTCTCCATTTATATAGAAAATGTTTTCGATTATATTTATTTGTTTCAGATTGATCGAAATTTTGTTACATTTATCGCGGTCGGCTTTTTCTATAAGAACATTCCAATCATCGTCGCTGCTTGAGTGGAGTTTTTTATTCAGCTTTTTAAGTTTGTTCAACAGCCTATACGCGTCTGCCGAACCGGAAAGGCACTGGTCGAGCGCCGTGAACACATCCTTGAGGTCGCTGGTCAGGGCGAGCGTATGCGCCAGCCACCGGACGCTCTTGGTCTTCGCCGTCCCCGTCCCCGTCCCGACGTCGGCGTGCCCGAAATGGACCGTGTAGGCGCCGTACCGGCTGTAGATCGCGATGGTCTCCTCGATCTCCTGGGCGGGGCTGCCGAGCGCCGGCAGCAGCGCGATCACCTGCCGGTCGCTGCCGCTGGTCCGCTCCGAGACGAACTGGCGCAGCGGCCGCAGGATGTCGTCCTCGCCCATGCCGTTGCCGACGAACAGCAGCGGGTTCGATCCGAAGCCAATCTCCAGCGCGTCGTTGACGACCTCCCCGTCCGGCCCCCGCGGCAGGTAGAGCTCCAGGTAGTCACGCTCGGTCACGACCATGCCGTCCGTCTCGGTGGCGCGGCCGTGCAGGTGCATGAGCGTGAACGTATTCGTGGCGTCGTTGATCGCGAAGTCGATCAGGTCGGTGGCCTTCTTGGTCTTGAACACCGAATCGGTCGCCGTGGCGCCGAGCGGGCTGATGGTCTCGTTCGACGTGGGCAGCGCCGTGTCGTCCGTGTCGCGGCCGTCCGGGGTGAACCCGCGATCCCTGATCAGCCGCTCGATGTCGAGATCGAAATTGGAGGTGATGAACCGGCCGATCTTCAGCCGGTCGGCCAGGATCGCGAGCGGATCACGCTCGGGGGGAACGAAGTCGGTTCGTTCGAGGATCGATCGATCGGGAGCTGGATCGGGATTGAAGAACGATCTGGTCTCGTCGAATAGCTTCCACAACCTGTCCCCTGAAGGCAACACCTGCTCAAGCTTGTCGATTGCCGGGATGGACAGCCGCGCGACGGCCGTTACGAGGTAACGATGGAGTGGCAATCTACCGAGGCCTGTGTTGTCTTTCGTGCAACACACGGCGTCACCCAAATTCAGGGCCAGATCTCGTACTATGCCTTTTGCGATCTCATCACGTGAAATGTCGTTACCGAAATCGTCACTCAAGCGCAGAATACCATCCGAATTAAATAATTCTCCTTCCGGAGAATGTTTTTCATCTCCTCTTAATTTATGAATAGCAAAGAAATATCGCCAATCTGTCTTCTCATCCTCATTGATTTTTCCATATAGGGCTTTTATCGAGAGGGAATCGTGTAGTTTTTCCAGCCACGTATCCGATTTTTCTTTGTAAAAGTCTCGAGTTTTTGCGATTTTAGTCTTTTCCGCATCTGTGTTTTTCGCGACGCAGGAGATCTCGGCGCAGTCGCGAATCAAGTCATCAATCAGAACCTTTGCATGGCCGGCGTCATGGAACAGCAGGCGCTTCACTTTTTTTCGAAATTCCTTCTGACCGTTTTTTCTCTCGCCGGCGATGCTGAGCTGTTCGCAGAACTGGAAGGCGGCGGGATAGCGACCGCTCTGGAGGTCGCCGCCCAGGGATCGGCCCTTGATGTCGAGGTCATCCAGGGTCTTCTTCGCCCGATCCGCCCAGGCGGACTCCTCCCTGTCATGGTCTCGATGCGCGTCTTCCGCGAGCGCTTGCACCAGCGACTTCCAGCTCAACCGCCCGTAGCTCATCGACACGCCGGAGCCCACGAATGCGACCACGCGCCCGAGGTTGAGCGCGCGTGACAGGATCGCCTCGCCGTGCCGCTCGATCAGTTTCGGGTCGAGCGTCGATTGCAGATGGAAAGACGTGTAGGGCCAATCGTTCAGATACGCGAACCCATCTGTTCCATCTTTCTTGGCTTCACCCGTTGGTTCCGCGTCGGCGTCCTCGCCTGTACCTGAACTCATGATGTCTTCCTATTTGGCAACAAAAAAATAAAGCCGTGTGCCGGCGTCGGCGCCTCAAGCATGGGGCGCGTCAGATCATTATCAAGATAGTCATGATCTGGCAGGGCAGAGTGACGAGATTTGATTGTGCAGTGCAGTAAGTTGGCCTGTAGCGATCCGGGATCGATTGGGCGGAATGCCAGTCGCGGAGGGCCGGCATCGGGCGGAGCAGGGTGCGCGGCATCGGCCGCGGCGCGGGCCCGTCGGGTCCCCCGATGCGTCGCGGATCGGCCACGGGAAGCCGGTGGCCTCCGCATCGAGCTGCCAACGCGGCATGGCTGAGCTTGCTGGTGTGGATCGGGCCGTTATCGAGGACCAGCACCACCGGCTTGGACGGCTGACCGGGCTTGGGCCCGTAGAGGGCATCGAGCCGCTCCAGCAGGGCGATGAAGTCGGTGCTGCGCTTGGTCCGGGCTGTCGTCACGACGAGGGCGCGGCTGACATGATCGAGAACGCCCAGCATAGCGATCTTGCGGGCCTGTCCCGGCGCCGGCACGCGCAGGTCGGCCCCGCGCGGCGCCCAGGCGCGGGCGAGGTAGGGACGGGTGAGCGCCTCGCTCTCGTCGCCGAACAACAGCACCGTGTCGCCGGCTTGCGCCTGCTGCTTGCGCAGGATCAGCCGCAGGCCGACCCGGGCCACGTCATCCGCGTCCTGGCGCCCGTTCAGCGTGTGACGCGGGCGCCGGTAGCGCAGCCCCCTTTTCGGCGCAGCACCTTCGAGAGTTGCGAGCACGAGATCGTGACGCCTTCCTGGCGCTCGATCTCCTCGGTCAACCGGGCCAAGGTCCCGTTGGTCCGGTCGGTCACCGGCGCGCTCAGCAACGGGACCGCCACGCGCAGGGCGGCCTCGGCCTTCACCGGCACAGGCCCGGCGGATACGCGGCTGCGCAACGCCTCCGGGCCACCGCTTTGGAAGGCGCATCGCCAGAGCCGCACCGTGTTCTCCTGTACCCCGAACGCCTCCGCAATGCGCGGGTTGGTCCAGCCCGACACCGTCAGAAGGATCGCCCGGGCGCGATCCGCCTGCGGACGATCCGGGCCGCTCGCCAGAGCCGCCAGTTCCCCGCGTTGCTCGGCTGTCGCCGTCAGTCTGGATCGGCCCGCCATAGTCCGCCTCGCCTCCATCCAGGCCCAAGCGAATCACAGCGCTCATCTGTTGAGAAGATCAAACCAAGCTGCTTAGATTGCGTTTGAGGACCGTATCCGAGGAGACGGGAATGGACATCGCGGCGCTCACGGTCCTGCGATGCGGCGTCGAGCCGACGCGGTGTGGCGGCGGCCCGCCCGCTCGGACGAGCCCGACCCGCCGGCGATCCGGCCAAGGCGCCGGCCTTGCCCCGCGCACAACGCACATCCGATGAGCGGCGCGGCGCCGGACGGCGTGCGGGCAGCGACGGCCCTGGCGCCGCGGCGCGTGGTAGTGACCGGGGATCTCGTCGTCGACCATCATCTCTATGAGGGCGAGGGGGACAGACCCGGCCTCGCCGGCAGCCGCGGCGTGCGCTTCGTGGACGCCTGGGGTGGGGCTGCCGGCCTCGCCCGTCTGATCGCGGCTGCTGCCCCGCATCGGGGTGGCCCGGGAATCTCCGTCCAGCTCAAGCTTTCGGCCGGGCCGGGACCGCGCCAGATCACCCATGCCTACGCGACCTGGGCGCCTCATCCAACCGACGACCGGGAGCCCGAGCGGGAACCCCGCAAGGTTTGGCGGGCGAGGCTGCTGGGCTTCGGCGAGGGGATGGACCGGGCATCCGCGCCCTTCCCTGCCGAGGCGCCGGACCAGGCCGCGGAGGTTGATGCCGCGGAAGTCGACGCGGCAGCGGACGCTCCTCCGGCCGACGTCTTCGTGCTCGATGATGCCAATCTCGGCGCCCGCTACGATTCCGGGCTGTTCCGAGGGCTCGACGGCAGGCCGACCGTCCTACCCGGGCCACCGTCTTGGATCATCCTGAAGACGACGATGCCGGTCGCGCGGGGCGACCTGTGGAGCCGCCTCGAAGAGGAGGGCCTGGACAGGACCGTCTGCTTGGTGTCGGCCGACGACCTGCGGGCGGAGGGCGCGGCGATCAGCCGGGGCCTGTCCTGGGAGAGAACGGTGGCGGACCTGCGGCGGGCGCTCCGGACCGATCCTCAACTGAGGAAGCTCGCGTGCGCGCGCCACCTCGTCGTCGCCCTGTCGCTCGACGGCGTCCTCTGGGTGGACCGCCCGGTCGGCGCGTCGGCGAGGGCAGTCCTGATGTTCGATCCCGGCGGGATCGAGGGCCGCTGGAACGCGAGCCGCGCCGGCACGGTCCCCGGCCGGCTGACCGCCTTCGCGGCCGCGCTCGCGCTCTGGTGCGCCGAAGATGCCGGCTGGGAGGAAGCGGGCTGGAAGGGGGACTCGCAGGACGGGGATCCGGAGAAGATCCGGCGTGCCGGGTTCGAGGCAGCCCTTGCCGCCGGGCTCGCGGCGATGCGCGACTTGGCCGACCTGGGCCACGGCAGCGCCGGGGAGAAACCCGAGGGGTTCCCCGTCGAGCGGGTCGCCAAGGTCGCCGCAAGCCTTCCCGTGAAGGCGTTCGCCCGCGTCGAGGTGCCGTGGGCGGGCGCGGACGACAACTGGACGATCGTCGAGGCTGCCCAGGTGCCGCACGGCGTCGAACCGCGCGCCCCGGTCCCCGGCTTGGCTCGGCTGCTCGTGACGCACGGACCGTCCAAAATCCTCGGGGCGATCCCGTACGCGGTGTTCGGCAAGATGGTCGCTATCGATCCCCAAGAGATCGAGGCACTACGCGGGCTCCACGCCCTGATGAGCGCCTACCGTGCGGACACCAAGCGCACGCGACCGCTATGCCTCGGCGTGTTCGGACCGCCGGGGGCGGGCAAGTCGTTCGGCGTCAAGCAACTCGCCTTCGAGCTGTTCGGCGAGCGTTCGTGGCTGGAGTTCAACCTCTCGCAGTTCGAGAAGCCCTCGGACCTCATGGGCCCGTTCCATCGCGGCCGCGACCGCGCCCTCGAAGGCGTCGTCCCGGTCGTACTCTGGGACGAGTTCGACTCAGAGCACTGGAAATGGCTGCAATACCTGATCGCGCCGATGCAGGACGGCCACTTCCAGGACGGGCAACTCACCCACTCGACCGGGAGAGCCGTCTGGATCTTCGCCGGAGGCACAAGCTGGACTTTCGAACATTTCAAGCGGAACGGGAAGGTGCCCGAGACGGCCAAGACCTTCAAAGCGTGCAAGGGCCCTGACTTCGTCAGCCGCCTGGACGGCTATTTTGACGTACTAGGACCCAATCCGCGCGCGGAAGACGAAGCAGGGACGGCACGCCCGCGCGACGGAACCTTTCCGCTCAGGCGCGCGCAACTCGTGCGGAGCCTGCTCGCTGGTCCCGGGGAAGGCCGCCTGGACATCGACTCGGACCTACTCAACGCGCTCCTGCTCGTCCCCGGGTACCGGCATGGGGCTCGGTCGCTCGATAAACTCGTGGCCTCCTTGCGCAGTCCCGCGGGCGTCCCCGTCCGACGGTCGGCGCTACCGCCGCCGCGGCAGCTCGACATGTTCGTCGATGGGCCGGCCTTCACCCGCATCATCGATGCCAGTGCCTCCTTTCGAACCGACCAAGCCGTGGAGGAGCAGGCGGGCGCCATCCATGACGCCTATCGCCGTCAAGCGGGGAGCTCGATTGATCCGCATATCGACAAGTGTTTCAAGAGCCTTGGCGCAGCGGAAAGAGAGGACAACGTGGCCGCCGCCCGGCGCATCATTGATGTACTATCTCTCATCGGGATGAGTATTGCGCAGAGCGATATCGTCGGCGTCGTACAACAGCAAGATTATGAGATGATGGTAGAGCACAACATCGAGCGACTTGCAGAGGCAGAGCATGACGGGTGGATGGCACACAGGCTGGCGAATGGATGGACTAAAGGCCCAATGCGTGACTTCGCAAGGCGTACCCATCCCTGCCTCGTGGTCTACGACGAGTTGCGCGAGGACGATCGTAAGAAAGACAGAATGATGGTCCGAAATTATTGGCGCCGGATTTGCGAGGCTAATTTTCGAGCTGTTTGGCTTGCTGCTGTCGTATATCAACATTCAAATGCGAAATGATGGAAATATTTTTCATGATGCCTGATGAGAAGTTCAATAATCTGCAACATTGAAGGGTTTTTACGAATTGAATTGTGAGTATTATACGGAATTACGTATTACATAAATCTAGAATTACAGCTAATATAATAGCATATGCAAGGCATTTCCAAAATCTTTTTCCTTGATCTCCGTTCAGTCATTGCTTTTTAAAATTTCTATTGAGAACATTGATGTCGCATGTCCGTCTCTAGGCTGGTCCTGTCGTGCTCTGAACGACCTAATCGGCCGCGAAGCCGAAGGACCGCTTCCGGGCGTCGCGCCAACTACCGCTCCCCACCCTGAGCAGCCATCCCGCTTCCCGACCCATCCTCAACGCTCACGCATCGCCCTTTGAAAGCTGAAACCGGACACGCGAGGCTGGACCGGACATGCATGGGCTGGCATCATCCGAGCATGACCTTCCTTGTTCACATCGCGGTTCTCGCGACCATCGGACGAATTAACCGCCCGGCCTGATGCGTCGGGCCGGGGCTGTCCGTGTGAACATCATGACGTTTTAGCGTCTCGCAAGGTCCTTATGCATGTCTACGAACAAGACTACACTGCACCTCGTGTGCGGGAAGATCGCGGCTGGGAAATCGACTCTCGTTACCGAGTTGGGCCGCCGGTCGAGCACGGTAATTGTGCGAGAGGACCATTGGCTTTCTCGCTTATATCCCGGAGAGCAAAAAACTTTGGACGATTACGTTCGCAACTCGACACGCTTGAGAAGTGCCATCGGGGCGCATTTGGTCGATTTACTCCGCAACGGGCTTTCTGTCGTGCTCGACTTCCCCGCCAATACTCTGAATAGCCGCGCGTGAATGCGGACCCTGTTCGAGGATGCGCGCTGCGCGCACCAGCTTCACTACCTCGATGTGCCAGATCAGGTTTGCAAAGCTCGCCTCCGACGCAGAAATGAAAGCGGGGAGCACGAATTTATCGTCAGCAACGAAGAATTTGACCTATTCACCACTTACTTCATACCACCCTCATTGGACGAGGCTTTTGAAGTCGTCGTGCATCGGCCGTGATGTACCACCGTCCGCTTTCGCCGGCTGGCAGCTCGATAGCGGACGGGCAGAAACCCACCCCGAGCGACCACTCTGCTGTGCCAATCTCCGCTCCGAAGCAAATCGACAGAAATCCATCTCAAGCAGTTATTCCACGCAGTTCACTAAAGGTGTATCTCTATCGGACTGAAACCCCGGCCGCTCGCGACAGGATCGGTCAAACATCACCTCTCGGTTTCTTGGGGAGGGGCGTGCCGGAGTGAGAGGAAGCCGGAACGGCGTGACGGGAGATCAGGCCGGAGAGAGGCTCCGGCGCCCGTCGCGAAAGCCCGCCGATGGCCCGCCGCCCCTCGTCCCGGACAGCCCGCCGCCCCCGCGCCGATGCAGCTCCCGTCCCGCGCGTCGACCTGTACCGGCAGATCACCGACACGATCGTCGCCCAGCTCGAGGCCGGCTGCGTGCCCTGGGTCCAGCCCTGGAGCGCCGGGCCCGGCACCGCCGCGGTGGCCATGCCCCGCAACGCCGCCACGGC